>JALVYB010000090.1 GCA_027038175.1 Caldifarciminota bacterium
AATTGTACAATCAACTTGAGAAGGTTCATAATCATAAGAACAAAAAGATACACATAAAAGGAGGCTAATTCATTATGAGACAACATAATCGGAATACTTCGGTAAACTCTAATTTTGAGGAAGAGGGGACGATTTGAATATACCCGCATACTACCATAGAATAAGGAAACATGTAAAAAGGAGGCTATTATGGTATGGGCAATAATTTTGTCAGTTGTAACGTGCGTTCCGCAGAATGCAAGAATAAAAAGCCCGGAACTTAAAGTAAATACTTTTAATGCTGGCTCAGTCAGCCTGGCGCAGCAAAAGGGCAAGGTTGTGATAGTTGACTTCTGGGCTACGTGGTGCCCTCCATGTAGACTTGAAATTCCCGGATTTATAGACATCAAAAAGAGATACCCTGATTCACTAGTACAGATAATAGGAATAGCCCTTGAAAGAAATCCAAATAGAGTTCAGGACTTCATGGAAAAAATGGGCATAAACTATCCCATAGCAATGGGAACCAGGGAAATTGTATCAAAATTCGGCAACATTCAGGCAATACCCACCACGTTCGTGATTGATACAGAGGGGAGAATCTGTCAGAGATACGTAGGGTATACACCAAAAGATAGATTTATCCAGGACATAGAACGCGCTCTCAAAGAAAGGAAAAATACAGGTAAAAGAGCCTCTAAAGGTGCAAAAGATTAATCTTGCTCTATTAGGAGCTACCGGGTCAATCGGCAGACAAACGCTGGATATAGTAAGAAGTTTTAGAGATAGAATTAATCTCGTTGGATTCTCCGTTCATACAAACGTTAATGCTATTCGGGAAATTCATAGTGAATTTAACGCAGAATATGCTGTTATAACTTCAGATGAGATAAAATACAAAAGCGAAAATATTAAAATTCTCAGAGGACAGGAAGGATTAACCGAACTTGTCTCTCTCCCGGAAGTAGATACAGTTTTAATAGCAACACTTGGGACAATTGGAATTTATCCAACCCTTCAGGCACTCAGGTTAAACAAGAGAGTGCTCCTTGCAAACAAGGAAACACTCGTAGCATTCGGGGAGTTTGTTAAAAACGTAAAGACTGGTACTCTGATACCGGTTGATTCAGAACACTCCGCGCTGTTTCAATTACTCGAGCATAGAAAAAGTGAAACTGAATATATTATTCTCACAGCATCGGGTGGCCCATTCCGTGACTATTCCATGGATGCCCTCCATAAAGTCACCCCTGAAATGGCACTCAAACATCCCACCTGGAATATGGGGGCTAAAATAACTATAGACTCTGCAACCCTGATGAATAAAGGGCTTGAGGTAATTGAGGCATATTATCTTTTTGACTTTCCACCGGATAATATAAAAGTGGTAATCCATCCTGAATCCATTATTCACGGTATGATAAAACTTAAAGATAATGCCTACCTTGCTCATATGTCCTATCCTGACATGAGAATACCCATACAACTTGCCCTATTTTATCCCGAAAGGGTTCAAAACAGCAAGTTAAAAGACCTGGACCTCTTTGAAATCGGCAGGTTTCAATTCTTCCCTCCAGATTTGTCGCGCTTCCCTCTCCTTGAACTTGCATATGAGGCGCTAAGAAGGGGGGTGCCTTACCCTGCCTGTATTACAGCCGCAAACGATGTTGCTGTGTTCGCTTTCCTGCAAAAACAGATTAAATTCACTGATATATATCGAGTAGTAGAGTATGTTTTTGATAGATGTTACAAAGAGGTTGATACAATCCAGGACGTTGAAAGCCTTATGCAAGAGGTGAAGGAAAATGCCAAAGAGTTTATACAGCGAATTTCTTGAGATTTTTGATAAACTTAAAGGTCTCTCTCCAGAAGATGCCCTGAGGGAACTTTTAACGCTCATTGCCAGAGATTTAGGCGGTAACAAAGCCCTTTGTGCAGTTTATGATAAGCAAAACAACATTATAAAAGCCCTTTTGCCTACCGTTGGTATCGAAAAGGCTGAACTCATTACGCTTTTTAAATTCTCATACGATAGAAAAAGTGCTTTAAAAGTAGCACTTCGCAAAAAATCTATTTACTATACCAACGACGCTCTTAATGACCCTTATTTTATAAAGGAATTCATTCTCTCTTTTGACGTTACAAGGGTTATGCTTATACCGGTAGTTACTACATCCGGGGAACTGTTTGGAGCAGTATACATAGCCCGAGAAAAGGACTTCAAAGAGGGAGAAATCAAAAAAGGGAAAAAGTGGAAAAAACTACTTTATCCCTTACTTAGCCATATACTTAAAATACGAGAAACTCGTGATAGATTTATCACCCACTCACGTATTATAAGTAATATAAACCCGGCAATAGCCGAAACTGACCCTGAGAACGCCCTTTCAATGCTTGCAAAAAGTATTTTAGAATGGGAAGGAGTGTGCGGTATAAGAATATTTTTAAAAGAGAAGGACAACAGGATAACATCATTGATAAATGAAAATAATGCGTCCAACGACGAGTGTGCAGATCCTGCGCTTGTTAAAACGTTAATAAGAGAAACTCCCATAAGTCATAATAAAACGATTGAGATAGACCTGTCTTACAATCGTCTTTCCTCTATTGCATCAAACATCAACTTCCTTCTTAACGCTCTTTCCTTCACTTCATCGTATTTGATTCACAATAGAGAAAAACATGACCTTTTCATGAAATTTTCTCTTTTATTCACGCTAAGTGAGGCTCTTGGAAAAGTTAAAACAGAAGAGGAACTTGCAGAGACATTGACAAAGATACTCTTTGAATATGGGAACTATGAAGATGTAGGGTATCTCAAATACGTGAAAAAACTAAAGAAATTAAGGCTTGTTTCACAGTTTACGATTATTGGTATGAATATCTATACCAACTATGAGCAACCTATAGATATTGGTATACTTGGGAAGGCTGTTAAAGAATCAAAGACGATTATTGTAAACGATACAAAAAACAACAGTGACTACTATGCCGGTTTTCCGGAAAGAAATATTTTCCAGTCAGAAGCCGCTATCCCTCTTTTTTATGAGGGTGAACCTGTGGCCGTATTGAACCTTGAAACCACACGAAAACACGCATTCACAGAAGAAGAACAAAACTTTCTGAAAGTAATCAAAGAAATTGTTGAAAGTAAACTCTCACTCATACTGTATGAAAATGAAGTTAAAAGGGACAGAGAAAGACTAAAGGCTCTCAGTAAACTTATTGATGAGATATCACCGAAGGATGAACAGGAAACAATTTTAAGAAAGAGCCTTTTAACCCTTCAGGATGTTTTTGGAGATAATTTTATTCTTTACTCTACACTCTTAGACAATGGCATTATTACACTGAAGAGGTCAGATGGTGCACTGATTGAACTTCACAAGAAAGACCAGCCAGAAGAAATGATTAAGACTTTTGCCACTAAATCACCTTCTTTATTTGAGTTTGGTGGCTATGCCTCTGTGATGATACCACTCAAGGAATGTAAAGAGAGACGCGCGCTATTTGTGCAAAAACGTACAGGAGAATTTACAGATACCACCATTGAATTTCTTGTATTTGCTGCAAACTTTATATGCAAACTCATGCATAATTCTATACTCTATAAGGACCTTGATCAGCGACTTAGAGAATTTGGATACCTTTACAACTTTTCCCGTGAAATTACAGAAGCAAAAACCCAGGAAGAATTATTTGAAAAGACTTATAATCTCATAAAATCCCTCTTCAGCGTTCAGGATTTTTATATAGCCCTATATTCACCTGAAGAAAATTCCATATACCTTGAAATAGACTACGACGGTGACGTAAAACAAAGGAAAAGAGTAATTCCACTTTCAAAGTCTCAGGGACTCACCGCATGGATAATAAAACAGAGAAGGCCCGTAATGATAAATGACTGGGATAGAGAAGCACTCTCCTATCCTATAGTTCCCCTTGGGAATAAACCCCACAAGTCTTATATAGGTATCCCCCTTATCTCTGAAAACAGGGTGCTGGGAGTTATTGCTTTGCAATCTCCAAAGAAAAATTATTTCAGTGGACACACGCTTAGTTTGCTCTCCACAATTGCCACTCAACTTTCCATTACCCTCAACAACCTGAACAATGTCAAAAAACTAAAAGACCTTATTGAGAGGCTTGAAAACACGTACAACGAAACGCTCGAAGCCCTTTCACATGCACTTGATTACAGGGAAGAGGAGACGGAGTATCATTCAAAAAGGGTAGCAGAATACGCCATACTTCTTGCAAAAAGGTACGGGATAGAAGACGAAAACAAACTCAGGTATATTTACTGGGGAGGATTACTTCACGACATAGGTAAAATAGGGATTCCCGATAGAATTCTATTGAAACCGGGAAAACTCAGTGAAGATGAGTGGAATATTATGAAAAAACACGTGGTAATAGGCTACCAGATTCTCAAGGGCATAAACTTTTTGCGTCCTGCTCTTCCCCTTGTTCTTCACCATCACGAATGGTGGAATGGTAAAGGGTATCCAATGGGACTGAGGGAAGAAGAAATACCTGTGGAAGCCAGAATATTTTCAATAGTTGATGCTTTTGATGCCATGACATCGGACAGGCCTTATAGAAAGGCAATGTCTTACTCTAAAGCCATTTCTGAGATAAAAAGGATGCGTGGGATTCAATTTGATCCTAATGTTGTTGATACATTCTTGAGTATATCTTTTGAGGAACTACACAAGATAAATCCCTCTCTTAAGAAGGATTAATCATTTCTTGACCAATGCAACGGTGGCACCCATCACCAGAAAAGATATGATAATCACGGTTGCACTTGGCGGAGTATTTACTATAAGCGCCACACTCATTCCCAGAAGACCAAGCACCCCACCAAATACTGCAGATAAAATCATTGACTTTATAAAACTCTTCCCAGTTCTCAATCCCATTACCGCGGGCATAACAGCCATACCGAGCACAAGCAGTGCTCCCAATATCTTCATGGTAAGTGTCAATACAAGAGCGAGTAAAATAAGAAAGATTAAACTTATAGCCTTTATATTCACACCACCTGCGCTTGCGAGTTCTCTATTCAAAAGAATAAGAAAAATATCCTTGTGATACACCACCAAAAACAACTGAACCAACAGAAAGGCTGCAATGAGTAAATAAATATCTATAGCACTCACCGTAAGTACAGAACCGAAAAGATAGGAAATAGCCTCTCCACTATACCCTCTGGAGAGTCCTATAAATAAAACGGCAAGTCCCATGAAGAAAGCAAACAGAATCCCCATGGCTGTATCAAGATGAACCTCTCTATGCTCTGAAAAATACCACATTAAAACCGCAGAAAGCATGGCAAAAGCGAACGCCCCAAGAAAGGGATTTATTCCAAGGAGCAAAAATAATGCGACACCCGCAAAAGCCACATGAGTAATGCCTGCTGCTGCAAAGGTGAAGTTTTCGAGAACCATCAACATTCCCACCTCTGAAAGCATAATCCCGGAAAGAAATATAGCCACAAATGCCCTTTGATATATCGGTATGGTGAGATACTCAAACATTGTGAAAGTCTCCTGATAACAGATAAATTTTTCCGTTAATCTGGAGGGTTTTAATGCTCTCGCCGTATATTTTCTTTAAGAAATCCTCATCTTTAAGTAATTCAAGTTGTCCTACCCTGCACTCTCCTCTTCCTATGATAATTATCTTTGTCAGGTGGTCAAGATAGGGATTTATATCATGAGTAACAAGTAAAATAGGGATTCCCTTTTCCCTGTGCAACTCAATAATGAGTTTCCTGAATTCACTGGCTGCTGCAATATCAACACCGCTTGTGGGCTCATCAAATATCAAAGCATCCGGGTGTCCCATAAGAGCCCTGGCAACAAGCCCTCTTTTCTGCTGACCACCTGAGAGACTTGAAAAGGGTTCGTTCCTTTTTTCATATAGACCCAACTCTTTAATCATCTTTATCGCAAGTTCGCGCTCGTCTTTACCTATAAAGGAAATCCTGTGCATATAAGGAAAAAGACCGCTCAACACCACATCAAGCAACGTAGCGGGTAGATTCCCTCTGACCCTTCCCATCTGAGGCACGTACCCAATTCTCTTCCTATGAGGACATACGTGATGAACTGAACAACCAAGAACTTCCACTGTACCTTCAAGAGGCGGGATTATACCGAGAATGGTTTTAACAAGTGTGGTCTTTCCTCCCCCATTGGGACCTATCACAATAACGAAATCGTTTTCCTCAAGAACAAAATTTATATTCTCAGCAATTACGCGGTTTCTATAACCTATTTTCAGGTTATTTACCGCTATGGGTCGCATCTTTAATCCTGCCTATTGCGTCCTCAAGAAATCTCGTGAAAGGCCTATTATAAAGAGGATTGAGGTCTATAACGGGAAAATGAAATTCTTTCGACAGGAGTTTAACGATTTTACACGGTCTTTTTTCTTCACAAACACCAAGTACAAAGCCCTTTTTTGATGCTATGTCTCTAAGAGTCTTTAAAACCGCTGCGCCGGGCTCTGTACCAGGCTCTCTGGACACCACCATGGTTTTGTATCCAAGCTGTTTAAAAAGTGGAACAAATGCTCCATGCATAAGTAACACAATTCCTGTGCTCTCCTTAACCTGATTGTTTTTAAGAAGTGAATCAATAACGTATCTCATTCTTTGCGCCCTTTCAAAAAAAGTATCTCTGTATTCAGGTTCAAGGTCCGAGAACAAGACCGCCAGAGAATCTGCAATTGAATAAACATCCATGGGGCTCAACCAGAGATGCGGATTTTTATCCTTTTTCAATTTTATGAAACGTTCAAGCCTTACACACCTTTTTGCAATATTACAGAGTTTTTTACCTCCTGGCTCAGCCCTCCCTGAATATATAAAAACATCGGATTTTTTTATTTTAAGGATGTCTGTGGGTTTGGGTTCGTAAAGGTGAGGATTGGCACCCTCTGGATATACTACCTCATAGGTAAAATAGTTGCCGCCGATTTCCTCCACAATGCCTCTTATAGGCGTTATACTCACAGAGACTGTAAGCATCGCATACATAAAAATGTGGAACAGCATTCTACTCTCCTTTTCTAACTTTGTTCACGATATCTGTAGTTGAATAACCCTTCACATACGGGGCTATGACAACCTT
>JALVYB010000091.1 GCA_027038175.1 Caldifarciminota bacterium
TGGGATGAGTTCATAAAGGGAGAGAGTGGAGGCTCAGGAGGAGGCTCGAGTTATGATTACACATTAACCACAACTACATACAACTGGGTAGACACGAGGGATGATTTAGGGATAACAGGAGATGACCAGAGCAAAGAGGTGGGTCTGCCATTCACATTCACGTTTTACGGTCAGGAATACAACAGTGTATATGTATGCAGCAATGGATTTATGAGTTTCACATCAAATTCGACTGCATACAGGCCAGTGAACATACCCAATAGTGGAGTCCCGAATGCATTATTAGCGGTATTCTGGAGGGATTTAAATCCGAGTGCAGCAGGTAGAGTAACGTATTATGCGGGTAGAGATAAATTTGTAGTGACGTGGGATGGAGTAAAGAATTACAGCAATGATGACAGACAGACATTCCAGGTAATACTATATCCGAATGGGGAGATAGTATATCAATACAAAGAGATAACAGATGGAGTAACTACGGTAGTAGGTATAGAGGATGAGAGTGGTAGCAAAGGTAAAGCAGCGAGCATGCCGAGGAGTGGGATAGCATACAGGTTTGTGCCTACGAGCAAGGGAGTGAAAGGTGGAGTAATGGGCAGAGAGTTTGTTAAGGTGCTAAGGAACGTAGTGAGAGACGGAGTAGAGATAAGGTACAATGTAACGGGAAGCAGGGAGCTTGGTGTGAGGATATACGACATACAGGGTAGAGTGGTGAAGAGTGAAAGATTCACAATAAACGGGTTTGGTAGATTAAATGTCCCTGTTAGTGACCTATCAGATGGTATGTATATGTTAATAATCAACGATGGTAAAAAGAGAACCTCCCTCCGCTTTTTAAAAGTCAATTAAACACCACCATCCCAAAACATACCGGGTAAAAGCAGGGAGCGAATGCTCCCTGCTTTTTTTATAAAGGGGGTTGACAATTCGTATTTGAATTAATACTTATGATATACCTACAAAAGGATGGTCAGGTAAAAAGGAGGTGAAGGATGAATCTCAAACCACTGGCTGATAGAGTAGTGATAAAGAGAATTGAGGAAGAAGAAGTAAAAAAAGGCGGAATAATTATTCCGGATACTGCTAAAGAAAAGCCCCAGAAAGGGGAAGTTATTGCTGTAGGACCTGGCAGGTTGGATGAGCAGGGCAAGAGGATGCCCATGGAGGTCAAAGTTGGTGATAAGGTTCTCTTTTCCAAGTATGCCGGAACAGAGGTCAAAATTGGAGATGAAGAGTACCTTGTAATGAGAGAGGATGACATTCTCTGCATCATAGAGGAATAAAAAAGGAGGATAAAAGATGGCAGCAAAAGATATTAAATACAGTGATGAAGCAAGAAGGGCTATTTTAAGAGGCGTTGAGCAACTTGCAAAAGCCGTAAAAGTTACACTCGGACCATCCGGTAGGAATGTTGTAATTGAGAAAAAATTTGGTTCACCTACCATTACAAAAGACGGTGTAACCGTCGCAAAAGAGGTTGAGTTAAAAGACCCATTTGAGAACATTGGAGCACAACTTGTGAAAGAGGTTGCCTCAAAGACCTCTGATGTCGCGGGTGACGGGACCACAACAGCCACAATCCTCGCAGAGGCAATATTCAGAGAAGGCCTCAAGCAGATTACCGCTGGTGCTAATCCAATGGAGGTAAAGAGAGGTATTGACAAGGCTGTTGAAAAGGTAGTGGAAGAACTTAAAAATATGTCAAAAGAGGTGGAAGGGCGCAAGCACATAAGCGAGGTGGCAGCCATATCCGCTAACAACGACAAAGAGATTGGTGAAAAGATTGCTGAGGCCATGGACAAGGTTGGTAAGGATGGCGTTATTACTGTGGAAGAAGCAAAAGGTATAGAAACCTATGTGGAAGTTGTCGAAGGAATGCAGTTTGATAGAGGGTATATATCTCCTTACTTTGTTACCAATGCTGAGAAAATGGAGACAGTGCTGGAAGACCCATTTATCCTACTTTATGACAAGAAAATCTCAGCCATAAAGGATATTTTACCTGTACTCGAAAAGGTTGCGCAGCACGGTAAGCCAATTCTCATTATAGCAGAGGATGTTGAGGGTGAGGCCCTCGCTACGCTTGTTGTGAACAAACTAAGAGGTACACTTCAGGCTGCTGCAGTGAAGGCACCCGGTTATGGTGAAAGAAGAAAGGCAATGCTTGAGGACATTGCAATTCTCACAGGTGGAAGGGTTATCTCTGAAGAGGCTGGAATGAAGCTTGAGACTGCCCAGCTCTCAGATCTCGGTAGAGCCAAGAGGGTAATAATTACAAAGGATTATACCACAATTGTGGAAGGCGCAGGTAAAAAAGAGGATATTGAAGCAAGAATTAAGCAAATTAAGGCTCAGATTGAAGAAACAAAGAGCGATTATGATAGAGAAAAACTTCAGGAAAGGCTTGCAAAACTCTCCGGTGGCGTTGCAGTAATCTATGTTGGTGCGGCAACTGAGACTGAGATGAAAGAGAAGAAGGCAAGAATTGAAGATGCCCTTCACGCTACAAAGGCAGCAGTAGAAGAGGGTATTGTCCCGGGTGGCGGTGTTGCACTTCTCAGGGCGGCAAAGGCACTTGAGAATATAGACCTCAAGGGAGACCAGAAGATCGGAGCAGAGATAGTGAAAAGAGCTCTGTATGAGCCTTTGAGACAGATTGCCGAGAATGCAGGACTTGAGGGTTCACTTGTTGTGGAAGAGGTCAAGAAACTTGACACTACCAAGGGACTGAATGCAGCAACCGGTGAATATGTTGATATGTTTGAGGCTGGTATCATTGACCCAACAAAGGTAGAAAGGGTTGCTCTTCAAAATGCAGCCTCTATTGCTTCACTCCTGCTCACAACTGAGGCAATGATAACTGAGATAAAAGAAAAAGAGCAGAACACTCCTCCAGCACCAGGTGGAGGATATGACTTCTAAGTAAAGGATAGCAGGCAGGAGGGAAAACAGATACCCTCCTGCCTTTTATTTTTTTATACGGAGGTGTATGGAATGCCCATTTATAATTATAAATGTACAAAGTGCGGTAAAGAGATCGAAATCCTTGTACTTCCTCATGAAAAAGAGCCCACAGAATGTCCTTATTGTGGAGGAGAACTCGTAAGAGTGTATAGAGGAAGTGTTGGTCTTACATTCAAAGGTTCTGGTTTTTATATCACGGATTATGCACATAAGAATACGCATCATACATCCAGAAAGAAGGAAACCAAAGATAGTAAGGATAAATCCGGAGAAAATAAGAAGTAATTGAATCATCAGGGTAACTCGGGTTTGTTTTACTTTTTTAAGCGGTAATCTTTGATTATCCCTTATTTAGTGCTTATACTTAAAACACGGACACTTAAAAAGGGGGAGTAGTATATGTTCATGAGCAAGCTGCGTAAGCAGACGAAGTATTTCCTTTGGGTTGTTGTATTCGGATTTATCATGTGGATTGCCTTTGACCTTGGTGCAAACCTTGTGTTAAAACGTAAGGCAAAGCCGTGGCAAAAGGGAATTATAGCAAAGGTAGACGGCAGGGATATACCTTACAGGGTTTTTGAGTCAAGGTATCAGAAGGCATTAAATGATTCCCTCAGGAAAATAGGTGATAGGGAGTTGTCCTACGAAAAGGAGAGGGTAATAAAAGAGAGTGTTTGGAAGGAAATGCTGAGTGCCTTGAGATACAATGACCTTATGAAAAAGAGAAATCTTAAATTCAATGATGAGGTTTATTTAAGACTCATGCAGAGTATACCTCCTGAAGAATTAAGAAGCGATACGGCTTTTTTGGATAGTACAGGAAGGTTTGATTACAAAAAATACCAGATGGCACTTGGAAATCCGCAAAATGCTGCATTTTTTGTGAATTACGAATATAGGCTTAGAAACGAAATACTTCCTCGTGAGCTCAACATGATAGATATAGAGATGGCTTTTGGTATGACGGACGAGGAGGTCAACAATCTTCTCTCTATGGATATGGAAAGACGTAAATGCAGATATTTTTTGATAAAGCCTTTTAATGTTCCGGATTCACTGGTAAGTTTCACAGAACAGGATGTAAAGGAATACTACGCCTCTCATAAAGAAAAATTCACTGTCCCAAAGCAGTATAATCTCCTTGTTGTTAAATTCCCATTAAGGCCCTCTGAGAACGATACAATTGATGCCGAGGAAAAACTTAAGGACGTTCTGTTCTCACTTTCACAGGGAGACACCTTTGAAGTTCTTGCGAAACAGATGAGCGATGATCCATCTTCCTCCAGCGGAGGTGATATCGGCTGGATAACTGATACTGGTAAATACGCCTTTTTGTACAAAGTTCTTAAAAAGGCTCAGAAAGATAGTGTTGTTGGTCCAATAAGAGAGGATGGGAGTTTTTACCTTGCAAAGAAGGTTGAAGAGTCTGGAGATAGTATACATGCAAAGATTATACGTTCAGATATAAAATTGCAGGACCAGACTGTTTATGATATTAGAGAAAAAGCCAGTAATTTTGCCGATATGGTTAAAAAAGAGGATTTCAAAGAGTATGCCAAAGAAAATGGTTATAAGGTTATTGAAACTGGTTATTTTAAGGAAAATGCAGCATTTGCACGGGGAATAGGGCTTTTGAGGGGTAGTATTAAAGATATAATAAAGTCCTCGAAGAAGGGTGAAGTTATAGGACCTATTAATCAAGCAGGTGCTTATATAGTTTTTAAGGTTATTGATGTAAAAGAGCCTTATACAATGCCACTGGATAGTGTTAGAAAAATTGTTGAGAAACAGGTTAAATGGGAGAAGAAAATAGAAAAGGCAAAGGAATTGGCAAAATCCGCGAGAATTATAGTCTCCAAAAACCCTGACTCTCTTGACTTGTGGAACGTTGCAAAAGATGCCATAAAACCTGTTGAAGCAATAGTGCAAGAGGCACAGTTTTCTCTCTCCTCAATTGTTGACTATAATGTAGGGTTTAATCCATTGTTTAAGTCAGTGGCGTTTACTCTGGGGAAGAAAGAACTCTCAAAAGTCTATTCTGATGAGAGAATTGGTGCATTTTTCCTCTATGTGGAGGATATCATAACCCAGAACAAAGTATATCCGTTTATTGTAAACATGAGGCGGGGAAGAATACTGGATAACCTGCTTTCGCAGGACCTTATTACAGAACTTGCTGGAACAACCGGAGTTGAAGATTATAGACAGTATTTCCTTGCAAATTAAGGAGGTTTTTGATGGTAAAGATTAAAGATATTAAGGCGAGAGAGGTGCTTGATTCAAGGGGTAACCCCACAGTTCAGGTGGATTGTATTCTTGATGATGGTACCATTGGACGTGCGACTGTGCCCTCAGGTGCATCCACGGGCAAAAGGGAAGCACTCGAATTGAGGGATAAGGACTCGAAGAGATATAAGGGGAAAGGTGTTCTCACTGCAGTAAATAATGTTAACACAGTTATAAAGAATGCAATCGTTGGTAAAAGTCCATTTAATCAGGTAGATATAGACACTACATTAATTGAACTTGATGGAACAGATAATAAGTCCAGACTTGGTGCTAATGCTATACTCGGTGTTTCAATGGCGTGCATGAAGGCTGCTTCAGGACACCTTGGTCTTCCTCTTTTCCAGTACATTGGAGGGTTAAATACCGCAATGCTCCCTGTACCGATGATGAATGTTATCAATGGAGGAGAGCATGCGGATAATAACCTGGATATTCAGGAATTCATGATCGTTCCTCATGGGGCTGAGAGTTTCAGAGAGGCACTCAGAATGGCATCAGAAACATTCCATACACTTAAAGGCATACTCAAAGATAGAGGACTTGCTACCTCTGTGGGAGATGAAGGTGGGTTTGCCCCAAATTTAAGTACAAATGAAGAGGCTTTTTCCTTACTTGTCGAAGCCATTGAGAAGGCTGGATATAAGCCTGGAGAGGATATATCCATTGCATTCGATGCAGCAGCCAATTCTTTTTATCTTGGAAATGGAAAATACCGTTTTGATGGAAGAGAATTAACATCAGATGACCTCGTAGAGGTTTATGAAAAGGTAGTGGATAATTTTCCAGTAATAAGCATAGAAGATGGTATGGCTGAGGATGATAAAGATGGCTGGAAAAAACAGTATAATAAACTTGGTCAAAGGGTACAACTCGTGGGAGATGACATATTCGTAACAAACCCACGTCTCATTGAGGATGGTATAAAAAATAAGCTTGCAAACTCTGTATTGATAAAACTCAACCAGATTGGCACTGTAACAGAAACTCTAAGAGCCATAGAACTTGCTCATAAAAATGGATGGACAACCGTTGTTTCCCACAGATCAGGGGAAACATGTGATACAACAATAGCAGACCTCGCGGTGGGAGCGGGTACAGGTATGATAAAAACCGGTTCTTTATCAAGGTCTGAAAGAATAGCCAAGTACAACAGATTGCTTCAAATTGAGGAAGAACTCGGCAAAGTAGCCTTTTATCCGGGCAGGTCAGTATTTAATCCCAAAAACTAATGGGTTATGAGACGATTATTTAATATTCTAATAAAGGGGGTTATCCCCCTTTTTTTTCTTTTATGGATTGTCTACTTTACAGGAAAAAGCATAAGGGAGTATATTTACTATAGTCTTTTGCAGAAGAAACTTGAGAGGGATATACTTTATCTTAAAGCCAGAACCGCTGTGAGAGAGGCGAGAATAAACTTCCTGCATACAGAAAGGGGACAGAAAATATTTTTGAAGAGGATGTATGAAGAGATATCACATTGATTTAACAGGCTTTATTGCGCTGACCTGAGATTGTACATGATTTCCGTATTTATTGCCATTATTTTTAAGTAATAACGACACATTGACTGACCAGTCATTCAATAATAAAATATAGTTAATGGATTTCTGGATACTGGTAAAATCAGCGTTTCTTGCTCTAAAGAGTACAAAAAGTCGTTCATTGCTTACTACTTTGGGGGTTGTAATAGGCGTTACGACTGTGATTGCCATGGTGTCCATTGTTGATGGTATTAATAAATACGTGTACAACGCACTTTCCACTCTTGGAACAAAGGCTGTATACATTCAAAAGTATAAATGGTTAAATGTGGGGAGAGGGAGAGAAGAGTTTAGAAAGTGGGCAAGGTATCCTGATTTTACTATAGATGACGTTGAATATATTAAATCTCTACCGTTTGTTAAAGATGCTTCTGCAATTCAGCGGGCAGTTAACTCAATAAGGATTCGATATCGTGGAAGGTCAGCAAGTGGTGCTCTTGTTGGTGTGGATGATGCAGGGTACAGGGTACTCAATGAGGAACTTGAAGGAGGTAGATGGATCTCCTACATGGATGTTGTAGAAAGACGCAGGGTATGCATTATAGGTTATGAGATAAAGGATATACTATTTGGTAACGAGAACCCGATAGGAAAGTCTATAAGGATAGGCAGGCATTCTTATCTTGTTGTGGGTACCCTGAAGAAGAAGGGAAGTATGTTAGGGAACTCACAGGATAACGTTGTGTATATTCCTATTACCCTTGTGCAGAGTTATGGTAGAGCTTGGTTTAGAAGGCTCTGGGGCTCTTTATCCATAGTAGCGGTGTTTCAGGATAATGAAGACGTTGACAGGGCAATAGAAAAGTTAAGAATAGCCTTAAGAAAAAGGCGACATTTGAGTTTTAATAAACCGGACAACTTTTTCATCAACACGCAGGAGCAGATAGTAGCAGCATACAAAAAGATTACAGGTGGAATTTATCTTGCTATGATTGCAATTGCGTCACTGTCCCTTGTTGTTGGAGGAATCGGCATTATGAACATCATGCTTGTTTCAGTAACAGAGAGGACACGGGAAATAGGGATAAGAATGGCAGTTGGAGCAAGAAGAAGGGATATACTCATGCAGTTTCTTGTTGAGGCTAATATATTAACTATAACAGGTGGAATAATTGGTATTATACTTGGATTTGTTCTCGCAAAAATCGTTGCTTTATTAACCCCTCTTAAAGCATCTGTGGCTCTGTGGTCGGTGCTCCTTGGTGTTGGATTTTCAATGGTGGTGGGAATCTTTTTTGGACTATATCCTGCTAACAAGGCATCTAAACTTGACCCTGTCGAGGCACTTAGATACGAATAAAGGAGGTTTTTATGGATTTTATAAGAGTTTTTTATGACCCTTTAAAGATAAATCATGATACAAAAAGGTGGATATTCTATTTTGTCCTTGCTTTTATCCTCCTTTATGTAACCCTGTTTTTAAACTTCCATTTTCATTACAATGACATCATAAAATCCATGAGTGACAGACTGTCCAGTCTTTCCCCGGAGCAAAGAGAGCAGGCAATGCGCATGCTAACAAAGAAGGTTTTGCTTACAAGGAGCGCAATAGGAATAGGGTTTGCATCCATTCTGCAGTTGCTGTTTCTCGCAGGAGTATTTTACATCGTTCTTCTTTTCTTTGGACAGGAGACCTTTGGTATTTCGCTTCTGGCATCCAGTGTGTATCTGTATATTCACTCGGTAGGAGGCCTTTTGAACTTAATTTTATCAATTTTGTTTCACACATTTCCTTTCAGAGCAGACTTTTCCCTTTTCTATGCCGGCGAGGGTTTCCTTAAAGGTTTTCTTTCATCGCTGAATTTCTACAGTATATATGGTCTTTTGATTGCAGGGTTTATCCTCAAGAAAGATGAGAAAAAATCAAGATTAAAGGTGATATTGGTGCTTCTATTGCTTTTATTGCTCTGGGCTTTGATAATTGGTATTGTATACAGTATGAGGTTAAAATGAACATGATTTCACTTTTTTTGCTTGGCCTTTTATACAGAGCAGATAGCGTGTTGCTCACACCGGGTACGATTGATGAACTTATAAGGGAGAATTATGCTGTAAAAAGCGAGCGGTATTCCACGCTTATCTCGGGCAATGAATTCTACAGGTCATTCTTTTCTCTCTTTTTTACACCCCAAGTAAGTATCACAAAAACACAGGTGGACGATAATTTTCCTGTTTATAGTGAAAATGGAGAATTCAGGCTGACTCTTTTTTCTCCTCTAAGGATCTCCTCTCTCAGCCGTAGTTTTTTTGCATATAAAGAATCTCGCTTGATGTTAGAAAAGAAACACCTGTCAAAATACCTTGAAGTTATAGACCTTGTTTTCTCATACGAGTACCTTATGGAGAAGGTACAGGCAGATTCTCTCATGCTAAAATATGCCAGAAAGATATATGATATGGCGTCCATGAGATTGAGACTGGGTTTGGCAGATTCGCTGGAACTTTTAAATGCCAAAGACAATCTTGAAGGCGCAAAACTCACATATTTGGAAGATAGAAATTCCCTCGGGCAAAAGGAATTTGAAGTAAAAGCCGCATTAGGTATTACAAAACCCTTTGTTGTTGAGATTGATTCGTTTTCCGCAGAAAAAACAAATGATGTGAATTTTGAAAATGCATATAGCGTTCAAATAGCAAAGAAGGAAGAGAACTCTGCACGTTCAGAGGAGATTTTATCATGGCTTTCACTTCTTCCTGAGGTAGGGATTACCTACAAAAAAAATTATACAGGGAATAATTTTGAAAGAAGTATGAACAACTTCACAACCAGTAAAACTTTTGGGGTATATCTCACATTCTATCCCCTTGACTTCATTTTTAATATTAGAAGGTCAATACTGGAGCGGAAGAAGTCTTTAATGAACTTAAAGGATGTACAAATTAATGAAAAAGAAAACCTTCTTAAATTGAAAGACAGAATAAGTTTTTTGCGTGAGAAGGTAAGAATGTTGTATACAAGAGCGGAAATAAGGGAGAAAAGTTTAACTCTTGCACTTGAAAAGTATGGACTGGGTGAATTTTCTTTACAGGACGTGCTGAAGGAACAGGTAGATTATATGAACGTTATGTCCAGTTACTTTAAAACAAAACTTGACCTGACAAAATTGATGTTTAAAATTAAGTTAAATTACTCACGGAGGTAATTTATGATTAAAAAGGTTTTGATTATTCTGGGTGTGGTAGTTATCCTGGGGATTATGGGGTATGTTAATAAAAAAAGGTCATCCAGCATACCGCAAGTAAATGTTGCTGTTGTGGAAAAAAGAACCATAAGAGAATGGGTAGAGGGTGATGGTGAGACAAGACCGGTAAAACTTGTAAATGTTGGTTCTGATGTCACAGCAAGAATAGTTAAAATCCTTCACAGGGAAGGGGATAGAGTAAAAAAAGGCGACATTTTGTGTCTTCTTGACGATTCTACATACAGGGCTAAGGTAAAAGAAACAGAGGCAAAACTTGAGAGGGATTTATATACTTATAAGAACAAAGAAAAAGAATTTGAAAGGGTTGAAAAACTGTATAAAAAGGGTTTTGTATCAAAGAAGTCCTTTGAGGACGCACAACTTGCACTTAACACCTACAGGGCTATATTAAAACAGGATAGTTCTTTGCTTGAACAGGCACAAAGGGCTTTGAGTAAGACAGTAATAAGGGCTACAGTAAACGGGGTGGTGCTTGCAGTGTATAAAGAAGAAGGGGAAATGGCTATTGTGGGTACAATAAATACTCCGGGTTCTGTTATCATGACTGTTGCCGAAATGGATAGTATGGAGATTAAAGGGTACATTGACGAGACAGGCATATTGAAAGTGAAAAGAGGTCAACCTGTAGTGATAAAACTGGATGCTTTTCCGTCTAAAAGGTTCAAAGGGGTGGTTTACAGGGTTATGGGGATGCCGGAGAACTCTTCCCAGACGAATGTGGTGACATATCCAGTGTACATAAGACTTAAGGATACCTTAAGGCTCCTTCCGGGAATGTCGGCATCTATAAAGATTCTTGTTAAGAGGGCTGAAAATGTACCTGCTGTTCCCATAGAGGCTCTTGGTCGGGACAGACGGGGCTACTATGTCTGGAAAGTTGAGGGTAGAAGGTGTATTAAGAAGAGAATATTGAAAGGAGTTGAAAGTCTTGAGTACGCTGAGGTAAAAAGAGGGCTTTCTCCTGGAGATACGGTGATTACAGGGCCACTTTCTGTTTTGAGGACACTTGAAGACAGCAGTTTGGTAAAGGTGAAAAAAGAAGAGATGCAGAGGCGTATTCGGCAAAGAAAATGGAAGAACTGATAAAACTCGTTGACATTAAAAAGGTCTATCATCTCGGCAGTGTGAAAGTTAATGCACTCAGAGGCGTGAGTATGGTTATAAATCGGGGCGAAATGCTTTCTATTATGGGGCCATCTGGATCTGGAAAGTCAACATTAATGCATATCATGGGATTCCTTGATAGACCTTCAGAAGGTGAATACATATTTAAGGGACAGAGTACATCCCAATTCGATGATGACAAACTTGCTTTTATTAGAAACAGAGAGGTTGGGTTTGTATTTCAGAGTTTTAATTTACTTGGAAGATTCACAGCCCTGGAAAATGTGGAGCTTCCTCTGGTATACAGAGGAATTAAAGGGAAAAAGAGACGGGAGATTGCTCTTTATATGCTGAAAAAAGTAGGGCTTGAACATCGTGCGCATCATACACCATTTGAAATGTCTGGAGGAGAGAGACAGAGGGTGGCAATTGCACGGGCACTTGTTAATGACCCTGCAATTATACTCGCTGATGAGCCAACAGGAAATCTTGATTCAAAAACCGGTGAGGAAATACTTGAGATTTTTGATGAGTTACATCATGAAGGGAAAACAATAGTGATAGTTACACATGATCCGGAAGTGGCTGCTCGTACAGAAAGAGTTGTTCACATCCGCGACGGTAAAATTGTTAATTAGTATTTTTGCCAGTTGTGTCCTGCTGCACCTGGTGTAAAATCAATTCGCTGTGGATGTGGCCGCGGACAGTCTCTTCTCATAAGGCGTTCTCCAAAGTATGAATTTTTTTTGTCAAAAAAGAATCCCTGTGCATCGGGCTCTGCGCCATAGTATGAATCGCCATTTTTGTGTTTTGTGACAGCAGTGTAGGTGGAATATACCCTCCGGTCTGTTCTTATATAAAGGTAGACTTTTGGAGAAAGGTGCAGAACATCAACAACTCTTCTGTGTCTGTCCCATAGTTTAACGTTACCAGTTGGAGCCCAGCGTCCCCTTGTTCTTATGTAAAGGAACTCCCCGTTATCTGAGGCATACAATTCCTCTGCCATCACAGCATTTCTAAGGTCAGATAAGGCTGCTGCATTTGCTGCGCGAATTTTGTATTTGGCAAATTGTGGTATGGCAATAGCAGCCAGTATTGCTATAATAGCAATAACTATTAAAAGTTCAATCAGAGTAAACGCCTCTCTCAACTTTCTCATGTAATTAGAATATAACAGAAGGCTCGAAATGTCAAGTTTATCTAATTTTGTATTATTTTATTACAATTATGGGAGTGTTCTTGCCTCCTCTTTTTCTGAAGAATATTCCTGATTTATTGATACTTTTTGTGCGTCTACCAAGTATATCCATTAAAGAACCGTGAATGTTGTGGTTTTCGACACGATTGATGTATGCTGTCTGAATATTTTCCGTTTTGTGGTTAAATTCGGTATTGTCTTTTACAAGGATGGTAAAGATTGCAGTTCTCTCAGAGTTTTGATTGCGGGCTACCAGAGACAGATTGTAGAGGCCTGGACTATAAAATGGAAGTGTAATAGATGAGCCGTTTTTTACGCTTCCGTGTAAGTTTATAATATCTCTCAGGTTACCTGACATGTTATAAACTTTTGCTACTATTCTGTAAGAAATATTGCTTCCCTGTTCCATTTTTATTTGTATATGTGGTAGAGTACCTGCTACAATTGGCCTGTATCTTACTTCAAGAGGTGCTCTTCCTTCATTTACAAGAAGGAAGAACTCTCCATTAACGCTGAGTTTTTGCCTGTTTTTTGTATTAAAGTTAAGGTATTTTATGCCGCTATCATCGTAAACTCTGAGTTTATTATCTGCATCCTGCCCCCCCAGAGAAACCTTTGTGTCGTGGTTAACAACAAGGTATACCTGTGAGTTTTGTGGTATAACGATTTCTAAGTTGTCATTTTTTTCTGACGATGAGGATCTAATAAATCCTGTACTTTTTATGGTTCTATATGATTTAAAATTGCTAATCTTTTTATTGTAAGATGCAAGAACGGGATACACGTCAAGGAGGCTATCTATATAATACCAGGTATTATCCCCAAGGGGCATATTGAAGTGGTTAAAAAACCACTTCCTTTGATGGTCACTATATGCAGGTAAAGAAATTCGTGAAGCGTGAGGAGCAGAGAGGTGAGCACTCTCAAATGTGACAGCTCCATCGTTCCCACCATGTGCGTAATCTCCTCCATGCATATTAAGATAAAGTCCCCCAAGCCACAAAGGGAATGGACCTATATCCCAGCCGGAGAGGGTATAGTAATAAAGGTATTGATTATCCGGATCACTGGACAGTCTTTCCTGAAAGTCGTACATATAGGCAGTTTGCAGGACAAAGGCTGCTGGTGTGGCCTGTCCTATCAAAAGTGCAAGCCAGGTAACATAGAAATTACTGAATAAAAGGTCAGCAAGGGGAGAACCGTAATATGGGGTGGAAAGTGATATTATCTTTCTCGGAGCCCCAATTGAGTTGTAATATACGAGTGCTGCCTGGGCATCAATACCGCCTTTACTATGTGCTATTATAACTATGTTTCTTGTGTTGAAGTAACGCTCTATACTCGCGAGTTGTTCTGCCAGCACTCTTCCATTGTACCACATCGTGGCCTCGCTTCCAAGCCTCACAAATGCTGTTTTATATCCTGCGTTGTAGGCAAGCTCGTACATATCGTTATGTCCATAATGATTTAGTTTATCAAACCAGATTGTTTCATCGTCGTGTTTACCATGAACAAAAACAAGCACAGTGTTGTGAGGAGTTGGGGGTATTGCACCCCGGAACCAGGGGAGTTCGCATTGAGGATCATCAACTCTCACAGGTGCAGGAATTGTGGACAAGAGAAAAGACAAAAGAAGAATGACCGTACTCATTGTTGCCCCTCCTTTATTTCAAGTTTTTTAAGGAGGCCTTGTTGAATTCTTTGAACCTCTATATTGCCCTGTAGAAGAACCATTTCAAGGGTATTTGCCACTCTGGCTTCAATAAGATGCCCACCTGCTACTTTACCATCTTTTTTACCGAGAATTATGTGAAAATGGTAGAATGGGTCTGTTTTGGGAGTTATGATTCCGCTTATACCAAGAAGTTCAGCAGGTTCTTTTACTTCGTGTATTTCATATTCTTTCCCATTCCAGTAACCCATTTTAACTTCCTTTAACATACCAAGAGCCGTTACCACTGTATGTAGAGGTCCCTCAATTTTTTCTTTTAAAATCTTAATGTTCTCTATCAGGTTTTCATTGTCTTCCATAACAACAAGTGTAATATTTCGGGATGTTTTTATTTTCATTTTATACCTCCTACTTTCACACTAATAGGAATTCGTTCCTTTTTGATAATGGGCACACCCATAAATTCTGCTGTTATTATATTCTCCGGACACACCTCTATACATTTAAAACATCTGATACAGTCAAAGTGGTTCGGATCTTCATAGATTCTTATATCCATGGGACATACTTCTCTGCACTCATCGCATTGAGTGCATTTGTGTTTTTCCACTTTCATGGAAAGGAGGCTGGCTTTATTTGTAAGTCCCCATATTGCTCCCAGTGGACAAACAAATCTACAGAAAGGTCTTTTTATACTCATGAACAGCATAACAAAGAGTATAAGGATGCCCAGTTTAAAGTAAAAATGCCAGCCTATAAGTGAAATGAGGTCATGTCTCATGGGAGATAACATTACAGGTATTCCACCCTCTAAAGTACCTGCGGGACAGAATTTGCAAAACATTGGCTCTCCTGATAGGTAAACCCAGGGAATAATTATGACAAGGACGATGTATTTCAGATATCCGTATTTTTTACCAATACGAATTTTAAACGTGCCGACTTTGTAAAAGAGTTCCTGTATAAAGCCGAAAGGACAGAAAAAGCCACAGGGAAGCCTCCCTAAAATTCCACCAAGACCAAGTATAAATCCGCTTACGTAATATGGAAACTGTCTTATGGCTATAAAATGCTGAAGGGTGCCTATGGGACATGCAAAACGGGAAAGAGGACAGGCGTAACAGTTCAGGGCAGGGGAAAAGAATTGCTTGAATTTGCCCTGATATATCCCGAATTTTTGAAAAACAGCGTAGTTGCTATTGATAAGAAGTAATGATAATGTCTGAATAAAACGTCTTATTCTGCTCATCTCTCTTACTCAATCCCTATACATGAAAGACACAGGAGGTTTGCATTAAACTCTGTTTCCATATGGTCATGTGCTTTTATTCCCCATGAGACAAGAAAGAACGAAAAAAGGAGCAACAGTAATGCAAGCAAAATCCTTTTCATCCCTCTTATTATAAAAGCCTATGCACGAATAGACAAGAAAAATAAACCACTTTACCGGTATTGCTGCTGTGTATTATAGAATTTTATTGAAGGAACGCATTTTTGAGAATATAATTATTTTACTTTTAAAGGAGGCTTGTATGGTTAAAAAGGAAGATATTGTTGAAGTTCTTAAAACAATCTATGACCCTGAAATTCCTGTCAATATCTGGGACCTTGGACTTGTATATGGAATAGAAATAGAAGACAATGGAGACGTTGAGATTACAATGACTCTTACAGCACCGGGCTGTCCTCTTGCATCCTCGATAACGTATATGGTTCAGGATAAGGTGAAGGCTTTAAAAGGCGTTGGAGATGTTAAGGTAAATCTCGTTTGGGATCCACCATGGAGTATTGATAAAGTCACAGAGGAAGGAAAAAAGAAACTTAGAGAATTTGGTTATAACGTATGAGCAGAAAAATAGCACTTTACGCCGGGTATCTTTTTGACGGGGAAAAACTCAGTAAAGATGTCACGGTCCTGATAGAAGGAGAAAAAGTCACAAAGGTAGAAAAAGGCTTCATAGAACCTGATGGATATGAGTTTATAGATAAGAGGGAACATTTTGCTTTTCCTGCCTTTGTTGATACACACACTCACAGCGCCATGACGGGAATGAGGGGGCTTGCAGATGACCTTCCACTCATGGAGTGGCTGAATAAGTATATCTTCCCTGTAGAACTTAAACTCGTTGACAGGGATTTTATAAACACTTTTTTCCCACTCGCACTTGTGGAGATGATACATTCTGGTATAGGTACCTTTGCTGATATGTATTTTTTTCAGGATAAGGCTGCTCTATGGGTAAAAAAAGCAGGTCTTCGTGCGGTTCTTGCTGAAGGAGTTATTGATTTTGGAACACCCAATAAAAAAGGTGTAGAAGAACAACTCTCCTTCGTTAAGGAATTTATTGAAAACTTTAAAAAAGACGACAATGTTATACCAGCAATAGGTCCACATGCCCCATACACCTGTTCACCAGATCTCCTCAAAAAATCTTGGGAGATAGCAGAAAAATACGATGTTCCTTATCTCATACATGTTTCAGAGACAGAAGATGAGGTTGAAATTATCCTTAAAAAGTATGGGAAAAGACCTGTAATACACCTTAAGGACATTGGTGTGCTTGGTCCCCGCGTTGTGAGTGCTCACTCTGTTCATTTAAGCGATGAGGAGATGGAGATATTCAAGGAAAAGGAGGTTGGAGTTTCCCATAATCCTCAGTCAAACATGAAACTTGCTTCTGGTATTGCTCCTCTCAAAAAATACATTGATATGGGTATTAAGGTAAGTGTTGGGACAGATGGGACAGCTTCCAATAATAACCTTGATTTTATAGATGAACTTCGCTCAGCCTCACTTCTTCAAAAGGTTTTCACAAAAGATCCAACTGCACTTCCTGCAGAACTTACCCTCAAAATAGGAACAAAAGGAGGTGCAGAAGTTCTTGGACTCCGGGATGTTGGAGAAATAAAAGCAGGTTTCTCGGCTGATATTGCAGTTTTAAATCTCTCATCTTCAAATCTTGTCCCTGTATACAATCCAGTATCCCACCTTATCTATGCGGCAAGTGCTCAAAATATAGATACGCTTATCGTTAAAGGCAAAGTGATTATGGAGGATTTTGAGATAAAAACCCTTGACGAATATGCAATTAAAGAGAAGGCTAAAAGATATAGTCAGAAAATAAAGGAAGTTGTCAATGAAGGTTAAATTTCTTGGAGCAGCAGGAACTGTAACAGGTTCCAAATACCTTCTTACCTTAAAATCGGGAAGAAAGGTTATTGTGGATTTCGGGATGTTTCAGGGTCCACATGAGATAGAAAAGAGAAATTATGACGAGTTTGATGTGGACTTCAGAGAGGTGGATGCAATAATTCTTACCCACGCCCATCTTGACCATGTTGGACTTCTTCCTATCCTTAATAAAAAGGGGTTTAATGGAAAGATAATAGGAACCTCTGCTACCTATGATATTGCAAACATCGTGTTGCTTGATTCTGCCCATCTTCAGCATGAAGAAGCTGAAAGTGAGAACAAAAGAAGACAGAGAAGAGGAGAACCTGAACTTAAGCCTTTGTATGATGTTAAAGATGCAACTGACATTGTTAGAAGGTTCCTTACTCCTGTTGGCTACAATGAGACGATTGAGATTTTTGATGATTTTAAGGTAACGTTCAGAGATGCAGGGCATATACTTGGTTCTGCTTTTCTTGAGATAGAAGCTGAGAATAAAAAAATCATTTTCTCAGGGGACCTTGGTAATTACAACAAACCGGTGATTAGAGACCCACAGCCTATACAGATGAAAGATGCTGACTTTGTCTTTCTTGAGTCCACCTACGGAAACAGAAATCACAAGTCTATTGAAGAGTCCAAAATGGAACTTCTAAAGGCCATAAGAGAAACATACGAAAGGGGAGGAAATGCTCTTATCCCATCTTTTGCTATAGAGAGGGCTCAGGATATTCTATACTTTATGCGTGAGTTTTATGAAAGAGGGAAACTTCCACCGGTTAAGGTGTTCCTTGACAGTCCAATGGCAATAGAGACGAACACTATTTTTAGATTACATAAGGAGTGCTATGATGAGGAGGCAAGAGCATTGATTGAAAAAGGCAAAGACCTGTTCAAATTTCCGGGGTTAAAAACTACGAGGTCAGTACAGGCATCTAAAGAGATTAATTACATAAAGCACGGTGCTGTGATAATTGCCGGGTCCGGTATGTGTACAGGTGGAAGAATCAAGCATCATTTAAAACACAATCTATGGCGTGAAGAATCATCAATTATCTTCGTGGGTTATCAGGCAAAAGGCACTCTTGGCAGGAAAATAGTGGATGGTGAGAAAGTCGTTAAGATTTATGGGGAAGATGTTGTTGTAAAGGCAAAAATTTATACAATCGGCGGTTTTTCCGCTCATGCAGATAGAAGAGAACTACTTTCATGGGTTAAGGATGTTAAAAAAGGTGCAACGATTTTCAATGTCCATGGTGAGGAAGAATCCTTAAAAGCCATGAAGGATGCTGTAGAGTCAATGGGGTATAAGGGGTATATACCCAAGTATAAGGAAGAAATAGAAATTTAGAAAAATAGGAGGATTTTAGAGATGGCAAAATTGCAGGATGTGTTTAATAAACTCAAGGAAGTAAGGATAGAAAAACTGGATAAGGATATTGTAGGCCTTGGGCTTGTGCGGGACCTTGCGGTAGAAGGTAATGTTGTTTCGTTCTCCCTTAAGGTGCCTCTTGGAGAGGACCCTGTTGAACTTGAAAAGAAAACCATAGAAAAGATAAAGGAACTTGATTGGGTTGAGAAGGTTGATATAAAGGTTGAGAAGCACAGGGTGGAGACGCCAAAATTTGGGAAAGAGGCGGAAAAGCCCAAGGGCCCACAGAAAATTGAAGGAATTAAGCATATTGTGGTTGTGGCAAGTGGAAAGGGTGGTGTTGGCAAGTCAACTGTGGCAGCAAATCTTGCTCTTAGCCTTGTTCAGAAGGGAAAGAAAGTGGGGCTTTTTGATGGAGATATTTATGGACCCTCTATACCTAAAATGTTTGGAATTGAAGGGCTTGTGCCGAGAGTTCAGGATAACAAGATGATTCCGGTTGAAAGATATGGCCTTAAACTGCTTTCAATTGGGCTTATGCTGGAGGAAGATACGCCTGTTATATGGAGAGGTCCTCTTGTTCATAAAGCATATCAGCAATTCTTCTTTGATACATTATGGGGTGACCTTGATTTCCTTGTGGTTGATTTTCCTCCTGGCACAGGAGATGCTCAGATAAGCGCCCTTCAACTTGTTAAAATAGATGGTGCAGTTATAGTTACCACGCCTCAGGATGTGGCTCTTATCGATGTCAAAAAAGCCACCAACATGTTTGTGAAGATGCAGGTCCCTGTTCTTGGAGTTGTTGAGAATATGAGTTATTTTAAATGTCCGAAATGTGGGGAAATTACCAGGATTTTTGGACAGGGCGGAGCTGAAAAACTTGGAAAAGAGATGGGCCTGCCGCTTCTCGGTCAGATTCCCATTGACCCTGACATTGTTCAGCAAGGGGATGTGGGAATGCCTGCTGCTGCAATGGGTATGGAGCATCCAGTGTCAAAAGAGTTTATGAAGATTGCTGAGAAGGTTATTGCAGCCTTTGAATGAGGAGGGGAGTATGAAAGCAATTTTTAAAAGCGCACCAGCCCCGGGAGCAGAGGTAAAGGATGCTCCCATCCCGGTGCCAGGACCCAACGAGGTGCTTGTTAAGGTTAAGGCGACTACAATATGCGGCACAGATGTTCATATCTACACATGGGATGAATGGTCTCAGAGCAGAATTAAACCTCCCATTATTTTTGGACATGAGTTTTCTGGGGAGGTGGTGGAGGTTGGCAAAAATGTAAAGAGCATAAAGCCAGGTGATTATGTATCTGCAGAAACCCATATAGCCTGTGGGCATTGTTATCAGTGCAAGACCGGTAACAAGCATCTATGCGAAAACGTTAAAATCCTGGGGGTTGATGTAGATGGTGCCTATGCAGAATATGTAAAAATACCGGAAGAAAACGCATGGAAAAACGATGTCAGCCTTCCTCCTGAGATTGCTGCCATGCAGGAGCCTTTTGGAAATGCAGTGCATGCAACTCTGATAGAGGACGTGACTGCGAAGGCAGTTTCTGTCTTTGGGGCAGGTCCAATAGGCATAATGTCTGCAATGGTGGCAAGGGCTTCTGGGGCAAAACTTGTGATTATTGTAGAACCTGACGAATACAGAAGAAATCTTGCATCCAGCATGGGATTTGAGCATGTAATAAATCCACTTGATACAGATCCGGTGGAGTATATACTCGACCATACCGGGGGACTCGGGGTAGATGTGTTCCTGGAGATGTCAGGTGCTCAGAAGGCAATAGAGCAGGGGCTCAAGTCCACAAGAAAAGGAGGAAGGGTATCCTTTCTTGGTATTCCAAAGTCTCATATAACGCTTGATTTCGCTGAGGACATAGTTTTTCGTGGTGTTAAAATGTATGGGATAAATGGCAGGTTGATGTTTGATACCTGGTATAAGGTTAAGGCGTTGCTTGATTCAGGGCTGGTTGATCTAAAACCACTTATCACCCACAAATTTACCTTTGATGAAATTGATACTGCAATGGAACTGTTAATAAACAAAAAAGCAGGTAAAATAGTTCTGTATCCTGAAAAACCAAAGGAGTGAATTATAGTTAAATAAAGAGAATGCCCCTTGAGATTACCTCAGGACGGGCTTTGAGTCCGACAAAACCATCCTTTTCGAAGAAGGAGTATTTGCCTCCTTTAAAGTGGATCTCCGTAGGTTCTTGAAATTTCACGAACTTATAAAGGAGATAAATGGCTGAGGCACCTGTGGCGCAGGCCATGGTTTCACCCACACCTCTTTCATAGACCCTTACATGAATTTTTCCATTTTCTTCGTAAATAAACTCAACGTTTGTGCCTTTCTCAAATTCCTTGTGACGGGATATTCTGGGGGCAAGATAGGAGAACAGCGCTTCCTCCGGTTTTTCTTCAATTATAAAGTGTGGATTACCCGGTACTTCTGTGTAAAATCCTGTATATACTCTGTCCTCAATCACTACCTGCATCTTTTTAATTTTATCCTCAAGAGGTGCAACGAGTGCACCCCAGGTTCCATCTTCAAAGGGTATAACCTCTCTTTCCCCTGATTCTGTTTTCACTAATAACTTTTCTCTTTCGTGCTTTATAAACTCATATAAACCACCTGTGGCAATAAGGGAATTACCACATATCATAGCATGGGAACCATCTCTGTTGAAATATTTTAGCGTGAACTCTTCTTCTCCCCTTTCATAAAATACGACACCATCTGCATAAATGCCGTTGTGTGCTGAAGTTATGTGTGGAATGTGGTTTTTAACCAGGTTTAACATGGATATGGGCAAAAAAAGGAAGTCATTTTTGTTTGTATGGACCTTAATGTATGGAACAGGTATCATAAAAGGTTCTTCTCCTTAAGCCATTCATCGTCGTACACCTTTGAGAGGTACTTTAGACCGGAATCAGGTATAACAGTTACCACAATTGCATCCCTGTCAAGGCCTTTTGCTACCTTAAGAGCACCAAGAACATTTGCACCGCTTGAACCTCCTCCAAAAATCCCCTCTTTCCTTGCGAGTTCTCTTGTCATTTTAAAAGCCTCTTTGTCACTCACCTGTATCATCTCATCAATTAGGTCAAAGTCTATTATGGGTAAAATCCTCTCATCTCCAAGTCCTTCTATTTCGTATTCTTTTGCCTCTGTAAGTTTGCCAGATTTAAAATAATCGTAAAACACAGAACCTATTGGGTCAACTGCTATGCACTTTATATCGGGATTCATCTCCTTGAGATATTTGCAGACTCCCATGAGTGTTCCGCCTGTCCCCATTCCAGCAACAAAGTGCGTAATTTTTCCACCTGTGTCCTCCCAGATTTCAGGTCCTGTGGTATAATAGTGAGCCATCACGTTGTCAATGTTTTCGTGCTGGTCCACGTAAAATGCATCGGGTATGCTCTCTGCGATTTCTTTTGCTTTTTCATCCCTGTCCTTCAAGGTTCCCTCAACAAGAACAACCTCTGCACCAAAAGCCCTGAGATGGTCAAGTTTTTCCCGTGATACCTTATCAATTACAGTTAGTATGACCCTGTATCCCATAACAGCCCCATAGAGTGCCAGTGCGACACCGGTATTACCACTTGTTGCTTCCACAATGGTGGCGCCTTCCTTTAATTTGCCTTCTCTCCTTGCTTTTTCGAGTATATAAAGGGCTATTCTATCCTTAATGCTTCCGCCTGGGTTAAGGTACTCAATCTTTGCTAAAACTGTAGCCTCTATTCCCTCTGTAAGGGTTTTCAGTTTTACAAGAGGGGTTTTTCCTATGGTATGCAGGATGTTTTCTTCGTATTTCATATGCAATAAGTATAAAATAATGGCGGAGAGGGCGGGATTCGAACCCGCGGTAGGGGTTTCAGCCCCTACAACGGCTTAGCAAGCCGCCGCCTTAAACCGCTCGGCCACCTCTCCAGCATTAAAATTATAAGAGAAAAGAGCCGTATCTTCAATTTTATTTAAACACTTCACCTGCTTCTCTGTACCAGAGAAGTAAGTCAAGGTGAGCCGGTGGTATCCCTATATCCTTTGAGAATGTAAAAAACGCCTTTTCCACTTCAAGGTATTTCTTTTTAGAAAGAGAACGAGGAATTTCCAGAAGGTAACCGTATCTCACCATATTCCTCATTATATGCCTGTCTAATATGGAAATCCCATTATAAAGGCCTATATTTCTCAAAAAATGTGATGCCTCCTTGTAACCGTATCCTTTTACCATGTGAACAATAATATCACGTGTTCCCTGTATGTCATGAGGATTTATATTCTGAAGTAATGTGAGATGGTTATTTTTCCAGAACAGCTTCCGTGCAAGAACTACGTATCGAGATTTGTTTTTATAGAACCTGACCCCTTTTACATATGGTTCAATATCCTCAACTTTCCCCTTGAAAATAACGCCTGTTTTAAACATTTTAGTAACGCTGTCCCATGCAATTTTCGCCTTTGACTGTGGAGTAAGGAGACAAAAAACCAGTTCTTTAAACATGGAAAGTTCGTCTTTACTTCTCCAGATATTATCAAACTCAGAAAGACGCTTCTCTATTGTGGGTTTTATGTCAGTATAAATATTTAAAAGTTCTTTCAAGACGAATTTTTGAGGAGTTTCCCGTGGTCAAATGTTATTGGGTATTCACTCAATGTGTAAAGCTCTATTTTTTTATCCTTGTTGATAACAATTTCATTAAGCATGACAACGCCTTCATCCGGGTCTATGGTGATGGCATAAGAGTTGTTCTCCTCAAGAAACCTGAGGACGTTTTCTAAAGAGATAGTCTTCTCCAGTATCTCTTTTTCAAAATTCACGGTCTCGAAGAATAGGTCAGCATGGCATTCTGCTGCGTATAGTTTTGAGAGAAGTGATTTTAATAAATCAACAGTCTCTTCCCTGTTTTCCCCTCCGAACACGAAAACAATGGCTTCAGGAGAAAAAGACGTTATTTTTTCTACTGCCCGGCTTTCATTGTCCCTTGAAACTATGACGTTGATAAACCTCGATAGGGATGCGTCAAGATAAGAGGATTCAATGCTTGCAGATAGAATATTATTGAGCAGGTTATCCTGAGTTACAACAACAATTTTATTGTAATCTGAGAGGATTCTATTCCCGATAATGTTACCCAAGTACACCCGTCTCTGTGCGCGGATTTCCTTCTCCATCTTCCCACCTCCTGTAGAAGCAATACATTGTAATAAACATAAAACTGTAATAAATATATCTTAAATCCTGCATACTGTCAAGTCTCAGCGAAAAGTGCAAGATTTTCTGTATATTTTACTGTTTTTTTGAATATTTTTCCTGGTTTTACAGGTTTTTTGAACCTGACAGTAAAATCAGAAAGGGGTGCATCGAATTCTGTTCTTCCCATATTCTCCGTATCGGCAATTAACCTTATTCTTTTGTTGTTGAGACTCTTTTGTGTTTTTTCCATGAGTAAAGAGGCAAGTAGAGTTGCTCTTTCAAATCTCTCCTCTTTGGTTTCATCATCAACTTGTGACATGGAAAAACTCTTTGTTCCTTCCTCTCTTGAATACTTGAAAACTCCAATCCTTTCAATGTGGTACTCTTCGAGAAATCTTAAAAGTGTTGTAAAATCACTTTCTGTTTCTTCAGGGAAGCCCACCATCACCTCTGTTCTGATAAAGGCATCGGGTAGAATATTCCTTACAAGTTCTATGGACTTTTTAACAGACCTTTCTCCCCCTGCGCGTCCCATGAGCCTCAAAACTCTTCCGCTTGCATGTTGAATGGGTATGTGAATGTATCTTGCTATTTTGGGATTATCCCTTATAAACATTATGAGGTCTCTTTTCACACCCTGTGGATGAAGATACAAGAGTCGTATGAGTTTAACATCTGGTAATTTTACAAGAACTTTAAGAAGAGTGAGAAGTTCTTTATATAGTGTTAAGTCCTCTCCAACCAGAATGATTTCTCTTTTTCCTTTTTTTGCAAGTTTTTCTGCTTCCTTTTTAATACTTTCTATGCTCCTGTATCTTGGTTTGCCCCTGATAGAGGGGATTGTACAGAATGTGCATCTTCTGGAACACCCCTCCTGAATTTTTATGTAAGCATAAGGTGCCCTGTTAAGGTTAAGTCTTTCCCCGTTGTATATGAACTGTTGCCTTTGTTCAAAAGATGGATGGTAATTACCGGATAAAACCCTGTCTATATGTTGTATATCGTCTCCACGTACAAATAGCGTGTTCATATTGTGTTTCAGTCTTTCTACAAGGCACCCGGTAACTATAACTTTCTCCTTCCCGAACTTTTCCACGAGTTCATTGTAAGTCTCAAGGGATTCTGAGATGGCATCTTTTATAAAGGCACAGGTGTTCAGGATTACAAAGTCAGCATTATCTAAAGTGGTTAAACTGTGTCCTTTTTCATAGAGTTTTTTTGCATAATACTCTGAATCCACCTCATTTTTGGGACAACCGAGGGTTATTATGGAAAATTTCATCTTCCGATTTCAAGCCTCGTGGCGAGCATAATAGGTAATCCTGCATCTTTTATCTTTTTTTGTTGTTCTTCAAACCTGTAATGAACACGATAAATCTGGAAAGTGTGGTTTTTGGTATCGAGTATGGCAAAAGAAGCCCTGTTGTCACCGTCCCTTGGCTGGCCAACACTTCCAGGATTCAGAATATATCTTTTTGTCGGGTCAAGGTGGAAGGTGGGGCCCACAAAGGGTATCGCTTCTTTCCCCGTATATTCAAAACCTCCTGGTACATGCGTATGTCCATATAGCATAATATTGAATTCTGCACTTTCAAATTCTATCTGTGCCTCATAAGGGCTTAAAATATAGTCCCAGTATTCAGGCGCAGATATGGAGGAGTGGGTTATCACTATCCCGGGCTCTATCTCGTCTGTGTATTTAAGTTCGCTCAAAAATTTCAGGTGGGATGTACCGGAGAGCTTCTCCCTTGTCCAGAGTATCGCCTCTCGTGCCATTTCATTGAAAAACGAGAGTTCATTGTCGTCTATTATGGCTCTGTCGTGATTCCCGGCAACACCAAAGTCCATTCTGTTTTTCAACATCAGGATACATTCTTCAGGGTTTGCTCCGTAACCCACCACGTCACCTAAAAAAACCAGTTTGTCATAGCCAATATCGGATGCCTTTTCAAGCACGGTTTCAAAGGCTTCTATATTTGAATGAATGTCGGCTATTATAAGGTACTTCATTTTTTTACCCCCTTCTCTTTGGCAATTCTGTCCAGCACTCCGTTTATCAGGGAAGGTGCGCCATCCTGTGCAAATACTTTTGCCACTTCTACAGCCTCATTAATAGCCACTTTATACGGAATATCACCTGAGAACAACAGTTCACATGTTCCTATCCTCAGTATATTTTTTTCCACCACGTTCAACCTGTTAAAGTCCCAATCCTTCAGGGATTTCTTTATAAATGAATCTATCACGTTTTTCTCTCTTGTAACGCATTCAACGATTCTTTCTATAAATTTTTTATCTTCTTCCTTATCAATATGCTCTCTTATGTAAGCCTCCTGTAAAACTTTTTTATGCCTTTCCCATTCCTCCATAATGTCAAGTTCGTATAAGACCTGGAGAGCAACAGCGCGTAATTTTCTCCTTCCCCTAAGTTTCATTTGAGTATGTCTTTAAGAATACGTATGAGTTTTTCGTTTTCTTTCATTGTTCCGATTGAGATACGCAGAGCATCATATATACCATATGGGTCAAGGGGTCTCACTACAATTCCCCTTTTCAATAATTCTTCATAAACCATTCTGGTTTTTTCGCCAAATTTTACCATAATGAAGTTTGTAAAAGTGGGTATGTAGTCTAAACCCATTTTTTCGAATTCGGAAGTAAGGAAATCTATCCCCTCTTTTGTTATCTTTAAACTGTTCTGTACATGTTCTGCATCGTCCAGTGCTGCGATGGCAGCCACCTGTGCCATTCTGTTAAGGTTAAATGGGAGCCTTACCCTCTGTATAGTTTCATAAATCTCAGAGGTGGTGAAACCATAACCGATTCTCAGCCCTGCAAGCCCGTATATTTTTGAGAAGGTCCTTAATATTACAACGTTTCGGCCCTCACGGATATATTGCATGGTATCTGGAAAATCTGTAAAGTATGAAGCGTACTCATAGTATGCCTCATCAAATACGATAAT
>JALVYB010000092.1 GCA_027038175.1 Caldifarciminota bacterium
TATCCTTGACCATTACCGGGTCTGCAACACGGTGCTCATTATAGGACTGAACAATAGCCCTGAATATGGTACGATGTGCCGGAAGATAGAAATCGTCCTCTGAAAGCTGTTCAAGTCCCCTGTCCAGGACTGTTCTGTCCATAAGCATGGCGCCAAGAACACTCATCTCTGCATCTATGGAATGTGGGGCAACTTCTTTTATTTTCGTGCTTCGTTTGGGCATGGATAAATTTTAAATCCCTTTATGCGAAAAATAAAAACTACCTGATGGAATCAGCCATCTTATTAAAACCCAAATCTCTCAGTATATTTTTGAGTGTACATTCTCCTTTGCGAATGAAACCTCTAAAAAACTCCTTGCCTTCCATGCTTAACCTTATATATGCAGAGAGCGCCTGCATAATTCTCAACATGGCGCATGAAAGATACCGCTCTTTGTCCAGGGACCTGCCACTTGCATGAGCGTAGTACTCCAAAAGTTCTTCCCTGTAGTCGTTTTGCATCATTATGTAGGGGTCATATAGAAGGGAGGCGAGATCAAAATAAAAAGGACCAAGATGCATATCCTGAAAATCGAGGAAATAAACTTTATTCTCCTTTATATATATGTTGGTCGACTGAAAATCCCTGTGCATGGGAACATAATCCACTTCCATACACCTCTTTACTGCATCTTCAACATGTATTTCCCATTCTCCAGTATCTATACCTTTATAAATGGCATAAAACTTTTTAAACTGCTCGTATTCATTCTGTAATTTTTCTTTGCTAAAACGAGGTAAATCACGGAATTTAATACCCTGCAATTTTAAGAGAGCGTCAATTACCTTTTGATAAAGAAGAGGATTAAACCCGAATTCTTTTGTAAGTCTAAATAAACTCATGTCTCCAACATCTTCCATTAAAACATAGCCATCTTTTTTCTCATAAATACTGGGGACATTGATGCCATTTTGCATGAGTGCATTGTTTATCCTGTAGTATCTTTCTACCTCACGAGGAGTAGATTCCATAACAACGTAGTTTTTCCCGTTTTTCCTAACTCTGTAAAATTTTCTATTCGAGCCACCATTCATCTTCTTTACAATCTCAAAGCCTTCAAAAGGTAATCTGTCTATTGTCATATATAATGCTCCTTTTAATATTAAATCCTCCATTAACTGTAGTATTTCCGAGCAATACGGAATCCTCAATAGTTCCTTCTCCTTTAACTTTTACATCTTTTCCCACATACACAATTCCTCTAAATTTCCAATTTCCTTCAATCTGACCCATAACCATAACGTTGTTCCTTAAAAGGTGCCTGTATGCCATAAATACACCATGGGGAGTACCCATATCAACCCAGAAGCCATTTAAAAAAACGTATCCTATCTTCAACCTCTCTTTCTTCAACCTTTCCACAATCCATGGTATAAGATTAAACCTGCCTGAAGGCATAAGAGAGATTATACGTTTTTTATATACGGCCACGCCTGTAAAAGCGAAACCATCCTCCCCAATATTAACAATCCTTTCACCATCAACCCTCACATTGCCTTTTTCCTTTACAAGCCCCCAGGTAACGTCGTTCTGCATCTCTTCATGTACCCTGAAAAGGTTCTCGATATTGAACTCCTCAAGAATATCCACATTATGCACAAGTATATCTTCTCCTTTTACTGTATTTAACAACCCTCTAAGTCCTCCACCAGTAAGGAGAATTGGATTCTCAAACTGAAATACCACTTCTTTTGAAAGTCCATAGTCTTCTATCACTTTTACAACTTTATCTGAAAGGTAGTGGAGATTCACATAAAATCTTTCAAAACCTTTTTCTTTCATTTTCTCTATCTGCCATACAATAAGGGGTTTTTCAAGGATGGGGAAAATGGCTTTTGGTATAATCTCAGTTATTGGTCTTAAGCGTGTCCCAAAGCCTGCAGCGAGGATAATTGCTTCACGCATAAATAAGATACCTTTCCCTTATATTTTTGAACTCCTCCACTTCTTTTTCCCATTCCCTTTCAAAGTCCTCCAGAGAAAAGATGTCTATGTTTTTTCTTATATAATCTGAACCGGTCAGGATATCAAAGGGCATTTTCTCATCTTCATACTCATAAGGAGGTTTTTTGAATTCAAACTTTTCTCCATAGAGTGATTTTATGGTTTTTATGAGTCTTACGCCAAAGGAAAAGGGACGAAACTTCTTAAAATCGTATACGTGAATAAAACCACCCCCACAGAGCCTTCCCCTGTACTTATTAAAGGTGGGTATAAAGTAGTATGGTCTTATCACAGCCCCCTCTACAGGACCAATATGCTCGACAAGTTCAAAGGGGTCAATAAAGGGGGCGCCAAAAATTTCAAATGGACGGGTGGTGCCTCTCCCCTCCGATATATTGGTTGCTTCTAAAAGACACATACCAGGATACACGAATGCTGTGTTGATGTGTGGCATGTTGGGAGAAGGTGGGATAAAGTCAATACCAAGGTCATGGAAACTCATATTTCTCTTATAATTTCTCAAAGGAAATATTTCAATATCTATGTCCAGTTTATAATAGTCTATTGCGTACTTTACAAGTTCTCCAAATGTCATACCATGAACCACTGGCAAAGGCAATAATCCTACAAAACTAAAATAATCCTCTCTTAATACAGGACCCTCCAGAAAGTCACCCCCAAGGAGGTTAGCCCTATCGAGAATTATTACCTTCTTGCCACTTTTAGAAAGTTTCTTAAGTAACAGGACGGTTGTCCATATATAGGTATAATACCGTGTACCAATATCTACAAGGTCAACTAAAAGGGTATCAAACCTATCGAGCAAGTCATCAGGAGGAACAAGACTTTTACCGTACAGGCTATATACAGGGAGACCCCATAACGTTCTGTCGGAAACAGGTTTCTGGTCCTGTACTTCTGAAAAAAATCCGTGTTCAGGAGAGAAAATGGCAACTATATCGAGCCCGTGTTTGAGGAGTACCTCAACTGTAAACCTGTATTTCAGATCACATGCTGCTTGATGTGATAAAACTGCAAATTTCGCATTGCGATATTTATCGATTTTTTCAAGAAAAGCGTATAATCCGGGATACACCATAATGAAAAAAGGGGGCTTTGTGCCCCCTTTAATTCACTTTATCTCACCAAGGATATAGAATTCCACACGTCTATTCTTCTGATAATCTTCCTCAGTACGTTCTGGGAATACCACAGGTCTCTCTTCTCCATATCCAACTGCAACAAGCCTCTTGGGGTCTATACCATGCTGAATAAGATATTCCCTCACAGCATTGGCACGTGCTTGAGATAGTCTCTTGTTATATCTTCTTGAGCCACGGGTATCTGTGTGCCCTTCTATTCTAACCTTAACCGTTGGATTTTCCTGTAGCCACTGTACAATGGAATCAAGCACAGGATAGGACTCTGGCCTTATAGTTGACTTGTTGAAATCAAAGTAAATATTGCGGAAGGTAAACCTCATTCTCTTCTTAAGAAGTGCAAAGTCCCTTATTGTCTCTTTTCCACCTTCAACCACAACCGTGGCCTCCTGCGGGATATACTTCTTTGCCACTGCTTTCAACTGGTAAACTCCCTGAGGAAGAATAAATGAATACTCACCATTCTTGGTTGTGGATGTCTTGGTGACTTCAGTTTTACCCATAGAATCATACACATGAACAACGGCCAAAAGCCCTTGCATTGTTTTTGCGTTATAGACCCTACCCAGGAGTTTTCCTTCTGCAGGAACGAGTTCAATTCTCTTCGCCAGAAGTTGTGAAGGATTAATCACTATATTATCCTGATACAGGAGGTAACCTTCCTTATGCACTTTAAGTCTGTAATTACCCGCCAGCAATCTTGCCTTCACTTCACCAATAGAATCGGTCTGATACAGTTTCTCTGTTCCATCCTCTCCTACAAGATAGACCTCTGCTGAATCAACTGGTTTCTGTGTTGTTTTATTAACAACAGTTGCAACAAGATCACCAATCTTGGCAAGGAGTTTTATATCAAGGTCAACCTTCTCTTTTGGCATTATATCTACATATACGTCTTTGGTGAAATAATCTTCTTTGAGAACTTTAAGATGGGTTTTACCTTCTGGAACCTTTAGCATAAAGTAGCCAAGGCTGTCACTCTTTATTCTGAAATGCTTCTTAGGAGTAATAACATCAATATCTGCAATAAGTGGTTCACCTGTGACAGAGTCTTCCACTCTACCCCTTATATAACCTCTGAGAGGGGCTCTTGAACCAAGAGCAAAGGTAATTTCATGCCCTTCTGCTGAATTAAACAACCCATTATGTGCTGAATAACCTATATCTATAAAGAAATAAGGGACCCTGAGCCCAATGCCGGTATTAAACCCAAAGCCAACATCTCCTCCTACAGTGAAACCAAGACGAAGTGGGAGAAAGCCTACAGGGGAATACTCTGCACCAAAAGAGAGTTTTGGAATAGTTGTGGAGAAAACACCATTTGTAAAGCCCTGCTCATAATCAAGATAAGTGGTAATAGGCTGAGAACTGCTCTTATAGTTAAGACCTATTCTCAGTATCCTCGGCAACGATGTGTGAAAAGCCTGATTTGTGGTATCAAGTGTGACTGTATCAATAAAGGTATCTCTAAAAGCAGAATCCATGAGATTCTGCAACTTAAATGCTTTTATATTCATATAAGCCATTCCCTGAAGAGGACTTGTATTCCAGTAAATATCAGAGAAAGCATTTTCGAGCCCTACCGAAACAGACACTTCTTTATTTAACTGAGATGATACGCCAAGATTAATTCTATAGCCCGTTCCACCCCCTGCATATTTGAAGAAAACAGTATCAGGAAGAGCAAGGTAGTGAGAATCACTTATGAAGGCTGAATGCACGCTATCAATTGAGAAATAACTTGGAGCAGCGCGTCCACTATCTGTTTCAAGCCCGAAAGTCGAGGAATAAAGATAACCTATAGACACACCCACATTGAGATTTTTATTATTCTCCATGTTTATTGTATATGCCCCACCAAGCGATGCTTCTGTCCCTGACATATACTCTAATTTAAGGCTATTAAAATTATACACTCTCCCAAGTTCATTACCATAAAGTGAAAGTTCAATGAGGTCCTTCGGAACACTAACTCTTAATCCGCCAAACCCTCTGATGCCAAGTCCGAAATTCCCTATGGAGAATCCCAGAATAGTTGCATTGGCAACTCCCACATCCCACGAATCGTACTTAATCCTGTTAAGAATACTCTGCTTGTCATTATCTCTCAGCGTATCAATCTGGAAAATATGGTTAAACATAGAAATATCCATCATGTTGTTAGTAAGTCCAAGGTGTAAATAGGGTAAATACAGGTAAAAAACTGGACTTCTCGGTAGAGCAAGATTTGATGGTGCAACAAATAGAGCGTGAGGGCCAAAAGTGCCGGCAAACCCATAATATGCACCTGTTTGAGGTTCAAGTGGAAAAGAGTATAAAGTACCAGAGATGAGCAAAGTTATGAGTAAATATTTTATCTTTCTCATTGGTTACCTCCATCTGGGTCTATGTATCTTTTAACGCCAATATATCCCCACATCCTTATATAATCCTCTGATATAAAGAAGACCGTATCTGTTCTTGCAGGTACAAGGACCTCTGCTTTAACAAAAACGCTGTCACCATTTAAATAATCAAAAAACGTGTCAGGTATAACAATATCCTTGGACAGGAATGCTTCCTGCCCCTGTGTTATCCCATTGGTAAGTGGTGGAATGGGCAAATGGAATGTATCGAGCAGGGTATATACACGTTGAGTATCCTTTGTAAATAACCAGGCGTTCATTACAAGTTCAACCGGCAAAAGATTCCACACAGAAAGGTGTAATACATAATTATTTCTTATAAGAGTATCCACTGCTCCAGTACTGTCATTTTTTATATCCTCTGGCACTGCCACCTCTTTTAATACAGTAACAAGTGTGTCCCCTAAGAATCTGGCACTGAATGGTATCTTATAAAATGCCTTGACCGTATCAAGGAAACCTGCTCCACGCATGGAGTCAATAACAACCTCCACGGTAAAGGGACCAAGAGGAATATTATCGATGTGAGATGTTATGGGATAATTATAGTAATTACCAGGATTCAGGCGAACTGAATCATTATGAGTATAGGTGCTGTCATCTGTAATAAACGTGACTCTAAGATTACCTGTTGTAAAACTATCTATTCTACCTGTTATGTAAACACCGTAATAAACCCTTGTCAGTACGCTCTGGATATGAGTTTCAGCAGAATCAAGTGAACTTGGAAGATTATGCGCATATTTTGAACTGACAAAAGGAATTTCCACATTAGGGATCACTTTATCATAAAATACTGTATCCTCACCATAAAACACCGTATCCCCTGAAATAAAAATCTCATCCTTCTTCTCATCGAGGTCCTGCATGGTCAGGGTGGTATCAATGGCCGGTATGTTTAAACTCACCTCCCATGCGGGGATACCGCGAGGAGACTTTACACATCCCGCCACAATGAATCCCGCAATAATAGCCACAGCGGCAAGTTTTTTCATAGATATCCTCCTTTATTTGTTTTAAATTATATTCCAATACATGTAAAATTACAAACTTTGAAGAGTGTTTCCCATGCAGTAAAATTTATTCATGCAGTTTCATAAAGTTGTACTTTCCCTTGGCTCAAATAAAGGTCGCAGAAAAGAAAACATAAAAGAAGCACTTCGTCTTCTTGGAATTTCAGGCGTTCGTATACTTAAAGTCTCTACAATAATAGAGACGCTCCCGTGGGACAATGTTGAGCAACAACCATATTTAAATGTTGCAGTATTCGGAGAGACAATTCTTTCGCCCCATGAACTTTTAGAGACAGCCAAAAAAATAGAAAGGCAAATTGGTAGAACATCAGGACACATGGAGCCCAGGGAGATAGACATCGATATAATATTTTACGAAAATCTCATTTTAAGAGCAAAAAACTTGCAAATTCCTCATCCAAGATTCAGAGAGCGAGAATTTGTGTTAAAACCACTCAGAGAGATAATGCCACACCTTAAAGACCCAGAAACAGGAAAAGAGATTATAGCCCTTTACAGAGAACTTATTATGCTACCTTTTACAGGAACCATTACAACAGACTTTGGACCATTTTCTCTGCAGGTAAAAGATGGTAAAGTCATAAAAACTGCATTCTCAAATCTTAAAGGTAGAAGGGATTACAATCCTCTTATAAAGAGTATTCTATCAATATTGAGAAAATACTTTGCCGGGATTCCAGTAGATTTTTCAAAAGTACCTGTGAATTTAGAGAATTTGCCGCCCACTTACAGAAAGGTTCTTGAAATTACTCGGGAAATTCCCTACGGTGCAGTGAAAACTTATGGAGAGGTTGCGAGATTATCTGGCATCAAAAACGGTGCGAGAGTAGTTGGGAATGCCATGAGAACAAATCCCATTCCAGTAATTATTCCCTGTCACAGAGTGGTTAGAAAAGACGGAATAGGAGAATATACAGGTGGTAAAAAGATTAAAGAGTTTTTATTGAAACTCGAATTAAAGGACCGCTTTTTCAGTACTTTTACCAAAAGCACCTTCTAAGGCTTCGATAACCTTACTGTCAAACTTAATTCCCTGCATGTCTTTTAATTCTTTGAGGACCTCTGCCTGAGACTTTGGACTTTTATAAAACCTATTTGCCGTGGTTGCCGCCTCAAAAATATCTGCAACTCCTATAATCTGTGAGAGAGGTGGAAGATTCCTTTTGCCATACGGGTAACCTGTACCGTCGTTTCTCTCGTGATGCTCCTCCACATATCTTGCATATTCTCCAAGGCCAATGCGTTCCATGATTTCCCTTCCGTACACTGGATGGTATTTAATACACAACCATTCCATTGCATCAAGACGAGATGGCTTGTTTAAAACATACCACGGGACATAGAGTTTACCAATATCATGCAAAAGACCTGCCATATAAACCTTCTCCCCATGTATATTAACTCCTGTGAGGCGACTATATTCGTTGGCAATTCTCAAAGATAGCTCTGCCACCTTGGTAGAGTGGTCTATTCCAAGATACCAGTCCTTTGTAAAGAGTATTCCCAGTATAGTATTCAAAATCTCTTCACCCTCTTTTGAATAGATACTGAACTCTTTGCCACTACTTTCAAGTAGAAATATAGCAAAATCAATTGTTTCTTTGGTCATAATCTCATCACCTGTACTTATAGCATCCTGAATGGACTTCTTAATGTGTGCAATTGTGGCTTTATAATCCCCCAGCGACCAGTAATACAGTGTTTCAAGAAAGGAAAAAATAGCGGTGTAGGAGGCAAACCATTCTTTACTTTTGTATTTTTCTTTCACCTCAACCATAAGTTGCTTTGCCTTTTCAGGATTTCCCTGTGTTATATAGAATTGTATCCAGAATAACTCTATAAAGACCCTTACGTTTTCCTTATTTCCATACTTTTCATACAATTCAGTCAGAACCCTGTCAGCCATAGCAAGATAATACTCTACATCGTCTTTATTATACATTGAGAGTTTAAAGAGTACATCCACCATATTAAGGGAAAAACGCCAGTCAAATGCAGCGTAATCGGAGTATCCCATTACCGGGAATAGGTCCTTATCTACATCCTCTATCAAGGACCTGACAAGTATATAATCGTTTAAAGCTTTATCGTAGTTATGAAGGTGCACATGCTCCGCATAGGCCTTTTCAGAATAAAGAAAAGGATAATACTTTGTGTTTTTACTCTCATTTATCATGCCCAGAAGTTCCATGTAAATATCAGGAATATAGACAGCCGAGAAAAGCACACTAATTCCTCTATGAAATAGCCCAAAATACCTGTCCATCTTGCCTTCTTTTAAAGATAATTTAGACTCATTAAAGAGTGCCTCTGCTGCCTCTACATAATTTCCATTGGCAATAAGTATTCTCTCTATATCATCAATTGCATCTATGTGCTCCCTATCAAGCGTACGGGAATAATTGAGAAAATTATCAAGTCTCTCAGAATATTCCTCCAGGGTATCTGGGCTCTGGGTTGCTATTTTGCCAGCGTGTTTCAAAAAATTTACAAAGTTTCCGAAAAGTTTCTTATCCATATGGTAATTTAAATTCTATTTTACTATCATGGAACCTCTTCCAGAGTAATAAGGCAACTTCTTTTGCCCTGTTCTTTATTTCCACTTCATCAATATTTACAAATTTTCCTTCCATAATAAGCGGCTTACCCTGAACTATAACAAAATCTGCTTCTTTTTCAGGTAAATCAAAGAAAATATGGGAAAACACATTATCATCATTTAGCGGTGTAAAGGGCGTATATTTAAAGCCAACCACATCACCTGCATAGCCCTCCTTTATCTTCCCTAACTTCACTCCAAGGAGTTCACCTGCAAGGGCATAGTTATTCATGAGAACTTTGGGGAATAAGGTATACCCAGGAAGTCCTCTTGCCTGAGCATTTAATACTGCACTCCTGTACTGCGTAAGAATAGAGTGAGAAAAACCATCAGTTCCAAGAAGTACCCTGGCTTTCTTTTTTATAATTTCCTCCAGATTGAAGTATCCTACCCGATTATTCATATTGGATTCGGGATTGTGAAGTATAGACGCATTGCGCTCCTTTATAAGTTCAACTTCGTCATCATCCACCCAGATAACGTGAGCAAGAAGGGCGTTCTGAAGAACTCCCGCCCTATCAAGTCTTACGACAGGTGGAACACCATATTGCGATATCACAAAATCCCTGTCGAACCTATCTTCAGATAGGTGAATGTGAATAGGTCTTCCGTACTTCTCTCCAACATCACGACTCAGACCAAGGATTTCATCTGACACTGTAAAATTAGCATGGAGACCCACAACGCCTTTTACAGTATCTGTTTCATCTTCCTTAATGAATCTTTCGTTTTCCTTTACGCTTTTTACAGCCCTATCATGTCCTAACCTGCAAGATGCTTCAAAACAAACGAGCGCCCTTATGCCTGCTTTCATAAAAGCATCTTTTAAGACCGAAAGACTCCCATCTATAAAAGAAAAACTCGCATGGTGGTCAAAAATTGTAGTAACGCCCTTTCTTAAAGACTCCATAGCTCCAATAAGAGCAGAATAATACACGCTCTTTTCATCAAGTGAAGCATCCCATCTCCACCAGAAATAAGCAAGGTTTTCATAGAAATTCCTCACAGTTGCCTTAAAGGGAACACCTCTTGCAAGAGCACTATAGGTATGATGATGTGCATTAACAAGCCCTGGCATAAAGAAATATCCACTCCCATCAATTATAGTATCAGCACCGGGACATTCTTTAAAGGTTATTTTTCCATCAGCAATAGAAAATGTCCCTTTTTTAACGCTTTCTCCATCAAAATACAGTGTATTCTCTATTTTAACTGTACACACGCCTTAATTATAACACACAAAAAAGGATTTGTAAAGGACAATATAGCCTTTTTTCACAATAGACTACGATAACTACATTTACCTGAATTTAAATGCTGCTTTCAGCATGGTTACTCGAAATACACCTCGAATGCCTCCTCCCAGTCATCAGGACTATTTTTTACATCAAGGATGGTAAACCTGTTTTTTCTGGTAGTGGGGGCAAGTTTTACAGCATCCATAAAAACCTCTTTGCTTATTCCTATTTCCATTGGTGATAATGGAAAACCTATTTTTCTGTAAAATGCTTTTATTCTCTCCACAGAACTGCCTCGCAGTCTCTGTGTAAAAAGCGTTGCTATGCCAACCTGAATACCATGAGGATGTGCGGCTTTTAATATTTTATCGAGTGCATGGCTTATGAGATGTTCTGCACCACTGGCAGGCCTTGAATTGCCAGATATTATCATTGACACACCACTTGCTGCAAGCCCCTCTGCAAGGTCTTCAAAAAAACCTGTAGAAAAGGGCCTGGCCTCGGAATACAGTATGCTACGCGCACCTGATTTGGAAAGCATATAGGCAAAATAATCTATTTTTTCGCCTTTTAATTCTGCTGCAAGTTTCCAATCTTCAAGCGCTGAGATATTCGAAATAAGGTCTCCACAACCTGCAAGGTTAAAAGTTAAAGGCGCCTTACTTATTATATTCAAATCAACTATTGCCCCGTAGGGGGCTATCGCCCTTGTGCTTTTAATTTCGTCCCCAAAGTCTATAACCGCCACAGGGGAGATTATACCGTCATGGGAAAGGGCAGTTGGTACCAGTATGGATGGTATAAAAGTCCTTGAAGATGCAAGTTTCACGGTATCAAGTATACGACCGCCTCCAACCCCGAGTACAACGTCTACATTTTCGCTCCTTATTATCTCTTCAACTTCCATTACATCTTCTATGGTTCCCCCTCTCATAAAGATAGCATGGGACACATGAGGAACGTCATGTAAGATTTCACCATACACCTTCGCATCTCCGGAATCTGAGACGAGCAGTATCCTGTGACCCGGAGGAAACTCTTCCTCTATAACCTCCTTCACTGTCTCAAATAACTCCGTAGTGATTTTAAAAACAGCAGGCAATGGAATAAGTCGTTGTATTTCCATTATTATTTCCCTTCCCTCAGGGTTTGTTTACTCAAAATCTTATGAGAAAAACGATGAATTTCCAAAAACACAAAACATGGACTATTGACATTACATAATTTTGATAATATAATAGTAATAAAAAGGAGGTGGTGTAATGAAAAGACCACTTATAACCACAATAATCACATCATTCTCAGTACTCGCTCTATCAACAGTGCTCTTTGCTGGAACGACTCAGAAAAAGGATACCCTGAAAAAACACGTTAATAAATCTACTAAGGTCACCACTTCAAAATCCTCTAAATCTTCATTAGACGGTATGCCTCAAGGTATTCCCATTGTTGTTGATGTTGATAATGTAACCACTCCTCCACGTCTCGTACATAAAGTAAAAGTAACTTATCCATCAAAGGCATTGAAAAAGGGAATTGAAGGTAAGGTTATAGTGGATGCTCTCATCGATACCACAGGAAAAGTTGAAAAGGCAACCGTGGTAAAAAGCACAAATAAAATATTTAACGAGCCTGCAATAAAAGCGGTAAAAGAATACAAATTTACCCCAGCCAGAAAGGGAAAGAAAAAGGTAAAGGTGCACGTTAAAATCCCTGTAATGTTCAGGATAGAGAAGAATCACACAAATACCGGGGTAAAGAATAAGAAGTAACACTTATTTTTCATGGACGACCATATTTTATTTCTGGGAACGGGGTCTGGTTTTTCTTCGCTGCCTAACACAAACCTGCTATTAAACTACAAAAACGCCAGAATCCTCATAGACTTCGGTTTTACTGGCCTCTGGCAAATAAGAAAATTGAAAATTAGCCCCATTACAATAGACGCTATTGTTGTAACCCACATGCACTCTGACCATGTGGGAGGTATCGAGATGCTCACCTACCTGCTTAAATTCAAATATTTCAGAAAAAACACTCTTCTTCTACCACACTTTGAGTTTAAGTTCATGCTCTGGGATGCTCTGAGAGGAAGTATGCAGTATAGTAAAGAGGGGGCGATGAAAATGTCCGATTACTTTAACATCCATACAGGAGAAAAAGATTCAAATTACAGGTCTATATTTTTTAAAGGTCACAAATTTACATTTGTCAAAACCAGACACGTTCCCGGAATGCTAAGTTACGGTGTAATTTTCACAATGAACGGTAAAAAGGTATTTTACACATCAGATACCGTATTTGACCCGGAACTTCTCCTCAAAGTCGATAGAAAATTCGCCCCATCACTTATAATTCATGATGCTAAAACGAACAATGATGAGGACGACGTTCACGCTCCCTACACTCAATTAACCTCACTTTCTAAAAAGTTAAAGGGCAAAATGCTCCTTGTGCACTATGATGATAATTACACTGATTTCAATCCCCAAAAAGATGGGTTCCTTGGTTTTGCACAGACTGGAGGCGTATATATACCTTAAAGCCTGAAAGGAATAGGCACAAACGTAAATAAGAATATCAAAATAGAAATTATTCCCAGTATTTTGCCTTTTTTACTCAAAGGTGCCACATGATTGAGAATAGGCGGATGATACAAACCTATAAACACCAACATAATATTCCAGAACCACCACCCTGGCCAGAAAAGCCCTAAAAAAAGCAGGAGAGCAAAGGTTACCCTTGATATAACCCTGTGTGCATCACCAAAAAGTGCAAAAGACACATGTCCACCATCAAGTTGACCAACAGGCAGCAAATTCAAAGACGTTACGAACATACCCAGCCATCCAGCAAATGCAACTGGATGCAACATAATATCATAACCAGTTGGTATATTACCATGAATTATTTGAGTCAGCAATTTAAAAACAAGAGGGGTTCCGAGTTTCAAATTCATTCCCACACCCACAGATGGAACTATTTTTGAAAGGTAAATCCCATAAGCACTTACAGGCAAAGCCACAAGAAATCCTACTATAGGTCCCATAGCACCAATTTCCATAAGTGCATCCTTGTGCGTTATTGGAGATTTAACTTTAATGAATGCTCCCATAGTACCAATAAGTGGATGAGGCACAGGAAGAAAATATGGCAAAGTGGCTTTAATTCCCCTATTTCTGGATGCAAGATAATGCCCCATTTCATGTAGTCCCAGTATAAGCATAAGTGATAAAGAAAAAGGCAAACCATATATGAGCGTAAAAGGCTGCTTTACAGGATTGTACCCGGCATGAAGAGCACCTGCATATAAAGTTGTGAGAATGGTTAAAAGTACAAGGAGTATATGAAGCCATATTTTTTTCTTTTCCCTGGGTATGTGTAAAAGTGTCACTCTATAAGCATCACCCACTCTATCAACAGCGGCGTATATATCCTGATGTGCAAGCTCATCCTGCATTTTCTTTGAGACGACTTCAGGGCTGCCCCTGAAAAAACCAACATACGAAGAATCTAAAAAAGAAACCACATTGAAGTACCTCTCAAGCAAAGCCTCTATCATTTGGCCCTTTTCCCCTCCACGTATACAGACTTCACTTTGCTCTCCCCTATTACCACAAAATCAGCATAAAATCCTCTCTTAAATGCTCCGGTATTAAGTCCAGAGATCATTTGAGCATATTCAGTATAACGTTTCAATGCGTCTATATAACTCAATCTTTGAGAAGGAAATGGATGATTTACTGCTCCATGTATGCCATAAAGAGGACCAAAAGGCATGGAATCAGAACCAAACCCAAATAGTATTTCCATCTCTTCCATGGTTTTATACGGATGCATTTTCTGAAATTCATCGTAAGACAATGCGTTTTCATACATTCTGTGCCATCTCCTAACAAAATTGGGTTGCATGGAAATATTAACATTCTTCTTTTTTACCTCTTTCAAACTCCTAAGAGAAGGGAACTCAAAATGTTCTATTCTATGATTAAAATCTGGTATCTCGGGGAGTCCAGCCACTGCAACATCTATTGCTTTCGTTCCTATAGCGTGAATCAAAACCTTGAATCCATTTTTTTCATAATAATTCACTTTATCTCTTAGTGTATCATGGGAATAGAAGGGAGCGACCGAAAGAGCATCCTTATAAGCATTGTAAAAAGAAGCAGTTCTGCCTCCCACAGAGCCATCCATAAACATCTTAATTCCACCTATTCTGAGTCTCCCGAAAGACTTCCCCGTATAAAGTCCCCTCTCTTTCAGATTTGCAAAATCACTTTCGTAAAAAGAGAGTTCCACCTTTATCTTTAATTTTCCTTTCTCCTCGAGTTCTTTATATGCAGAAAACACATTGAGGTCTTTTGCAAAATCGCAGATTCCGGTTATTCCTTCATCAAGATACTTTCTCTGGGCAATCAAGATGCCTTCCTTTATATCATCCAACGAAGGCTCTAAGAGATCGTAAAGGTTTAAAGGTAAGAATTCCCTCGCAATCCCTGTATCCTCATCAACGAACTTCCTGTTGATTTTGTTTGAAAAATATTTTATCGCAGAGGAGTTCAAAACCCCTATATGTCCGCAAACCCGTCTAATAATGATAGGGACTTCTTTAGAAACCCTATCAAGGTCTTCTTTTACAATTTTATCCTCACCAAAGAATGAGTCATCGTAATCTACAAAGACGTTGATTTTCTTCTCCCTGTCAATATTCTGTGCCACAATGTCTATAAGTTCCCTTTTGTTTTCAGCCGCAGAAAGCGAAGGGAATCTCATAAAGAAACCCTGTTCCGCCATGTGTGCGTGCGTATCAACGAATCCTGGAACAATCATAACCCTATCATCCCAGGATGTTATCTCAAGGTTTTTTGTGAACAAACCGTTTTCTACGTATCGTAGTATATTATCAACCATTAATAAAATAAAGAGGATTAATCTGCCCTTCTCTTCCTCTTATTTCATAATGAAGATGAGGACCTGTGGTAAGACCTGACAGCCCGACCTCCCCAATAACCTCCCCTCGCACAACTCTCTTACCAGGATATACTCTTATATGCTGCAGGTGACCATACAGAGTCCTGTACTCATCATCATGCCTCAATACAACTACATTGCCAAGCCTCATATCATAGTAAATACTATCAACCACTCCATAAGCAGTAGCCTTTACAGGGGTACCCACGCTGGCACCAATGTCTATGGCTTTATGTATAGGACCAAAACCACGCGTAATTACACCTTCCACAGGCATACCACGTGGTGTAATAGAATCCTCCTTTAAAACATGCAAAAGGAGAGCCGACATACCAGGTGAAAATCTGCCTTTTCCTTCTCCTACCCCCTCTTTGTTGGTGTTTTCCCGAATTTGTACGCTCTCTTTTGTTTTTTCCACAAAGGGTTTTATCTCTGGCGCCTTTTCATACCCCAGCATACTATAAAGTTTTTCTCTCAACACCTCAAGTTTTTCTATCTTTCTCTCAAGTTGGGTAATTTTCGCATTCTGCTCTCTTAATTTCCTGTTTTCGATTTCAAGTTTTTTCACCCTGAGTGCTGTGAAGTAAACTCTACCATAAAAGACTGCTGCTCCTGCAATCAAAAGAAAAAAAGTAATGAAAAAGTAAAGGGTGAGTTTCAAAACCCACCCCTTTATCCTAAACCTTTTAACTTCACTCGATTCCGGTGAAGTTATTATTACTTCATATTCTTTTTTCATTACCCTTTAAGCTTCAAATCTTCATAGGCCGAGAGTGCGGCTATCGCTCCCTGCGCTGCTGCCACTATCACCTGTGCTACTCCCCCGGTTATATCACCTGCAGCATAAATTCTTTCCACATTTGTTCTCATAAACTGGTCTGTTTTTATGTAACCTCTATCAGTAAGTTCAACTCCAAGGTCCTTCGCAAGGTCCGATTGAGGGATAAGCCCCACATAAATAAACACTCCATCTGTCTCAATAACCTTCTCTTCACCTGTTTCTCTATCAATATATTTTACGCCCTTTACCTTATCATCTCCAAAAATTTCGGTCACCTGAGCATTTGTAATATACTCAATGCCACTCTGCCCAATTTTTTCCCTATAAGCAGCCTCACACATCCATCTTGGCATAAATTCGAGAACCGTAACCTTTGCATTTATATCTTTTAAAAAGAGCGCTGCAATAGCGCCAGAATTTCCACCCCCAATCACCACAACTCTTTTATCCTTGAAGAAATAGCCATCACAGGTAACACAGTAAGAAAGGCCTTTGCCATAGAACTCCTTTTCACCTTTAACATTCAGGTGCTTGTGAGTTGTACCTGTGGCAAAAATAAGAGATTGGGCATCTATCTCCCCTTTTTCAGTATCAAGAATATAAAGCCCTCTGTCTTTTGTTATTTTCTTTATGGGATTCATATCCAGAATTTCAGCATATTCCTTTGCATGGTCTTTCATTTTCTGCATGAGTTCTTCACCTTTTATACCCTTGAATGGGGGATAGTTTTCTATATATGGAGCCTCTGCTGCAAGTCCTCCAACTACGTTTTTATCAATTACGATGGGTTTAAGACCGGACCTTTTAGCATAAATCGCTGCAGTGAGCCCAGCAGGGCCTGCACCAATAATGGCTACATCTGCCTCTCTCTTTTCCTTTGCCTCTCCAAAAGAAGAAAGAATCAATTCCATTACATACCTCCTGTTTCTATTAGAGTATCTTATTTTAAACTCTGCTCTATGGATGGTAAAACTAAACGGTCTCAGTGATTTCTGACTTTGAAATCAAAACCCCTGATAGTACAAGAATAAAACCCAGAATAGTAGAAATATAAATGGGTTCTTGCAGTATAAAATGAATTATTACAAGAGAAAGAGGAGGTGCAAGATAAATAAGGGAGGCTATACGCTGGACTTTATCGGCATTTTCAAGCGCTTTAAGCCATAAGAAAAAAGTAAAGCCCATCTCAAAAAGGCCTATATAAAGAGACCCTAAAATGGCTTTTTTATTCCAGACCAATCCACCATCTAAAAGCACAATGAGAAATATAAACGGTAGAGAAAACAGGAAACCCTGAAATAGTTTTACCACACTATCCATCTCAACTACTCTATTCACGCTCCAGTAATACGCCCACACAAAGGTGGACAAAAGAGCAAAAACAACACCCAGCATATCTCCATGAAAGAGAACATTTATGTTGCCTCGTGTACTCACTATAATAACACCAGTAAAACCAAGCAGGATCCCGAAGATACCTCTTATGCTGAGCCTCTCCCTCCCGGAAATAACAGAGAAAATTACAAGAACAACCGGCCAGAGATAGTTGATACATAGAGCCTGCTGGGCAAGCAGTCTATTATATGCCTCAAAAAGTAGCATGTAATAAAGCATAGGGTTCAAAAGTCCAAGTAGCATTATCTTAAGACTGAACTTAACCTTCTTTTTGCTTGCAAGGATTACTATAAAAAGAAAAAACGTGGAGAAAGAAGCAGCCCCAAGCAACATGCTGTATGGTGTGGTATATCTCAGAGTTAGCTTAAATGCGGTGGCGACTGTGCTCCAGAAAAATACGGATAAAAGTGCAAAAATATATGCTTTCCCCTGCTTATTCACAGAAGAATTTTAACGGGAATGGAATAGAAATAAAAAGGGTATGTTAAATTAAAAAGAGGGGACACAGGTCCCCCCACTTATATTTACCTCATAATTACAAACTTTTTAATGGTTTTTTGTCCATTGTACTCTGCCTCCATGAAGTATATTCCACTCTTCAGTCTTCTGTCCTTAATATGTATTACGTGCTCTCCCTTATCCGTCCCCACTCTCATTTGCCTTATCCTCCTTCCAGAGTTGTCAAAGATATTGAAAATAACCTCACCCCCAAGAGGCACTGAATACTTCACTAAAATCGCACCTTTTTCAAAACTTACATTATCAATATCAAATGTACGTTCCGCCTTTCTGTTTTCTTTTACTCCCACAAGGTCACTGAATGCTATTTTAGTTCCCTGTAATATTTCCTTTGTATTGTCGCCCTGAACAAACACAACAAATTCAAGACTATCTTCATCAAAATTGGCTGTGTCGGTTGAATCAATAATAAACGGTACCGTTTGAGATATTGTATCTCCAAGTCCCGGATACATAAGTGCAATTCCCATGGTATCAGGATACATCTTTCTGAGAACCTGATAGAACACGGTTTGACCGTTAGAAGCGTTGTAGCGTATACCATTTTCCACAAGGGCTACTCTCAGATAGAGATTAGTATCCATAGGTTCTCCTGTGAATTTTAAATGTACTTCGAGCATCCCGGAAAAACCAGCAGAATCAGCAAACCAACCTCCCACGCTTATTTTAAGCGGTGCCTTTTTCTGCATCTCAGTCTCTATCATGCTTCTCCAGTTATCCCTGTCCGCATCTCCATCAACAATACCATCAATATGAAAGTGAGGAGCGTAATCTGCCCCGTAGTAGTTTATTCTTGCCGCATTTTCAGTGGCATTGTAAGTATAAAACGGGTCACTACTGGATGGCCACCAGGCATGATACCTTATGAGGACCAGATTATCCGGATAATCAGGGAATATCTGGTCAAGGGTATCATTTGCAGGTTTACACGGTGTACATCCGGTATTAGTTATAAGTTCCCCTACAACTGTCCTATCGGAATAGTAAAAAGCAGAAACTATACCCATAGTATCATTATACGGGAACCCATCCCCGGAATATCCTGTATAAAAATTGAAATCATACAAATATCCGGAATCGGGATTAAATGAAGAAAAACTTACCGTGTCCTTAGAACCGGATGGGAGAGAATCAATTAAAACCGAATCTTTGTACACAATAATGCCATTGTGATAAGCCTCAGCATAAACATAGAAATTGTAAAGTGTCAGATTCCCTAAAGACGCAACTACACACGCCGGAGAAACAGCACTAACATCGTTATAAGAATACGGCGAAATTATACTGCTTACTGCAGCATCGTAATCAGGTACATCTCCTATAACCACCATATCAATTCCCATATTGGAACCACCATAATCTGAATAGCCGGTGAATTTAACAATCACAGTATCTCCTATGAAACCATTAAGAGAATAAGAATGATACGTCCATGTATCAACGTCACCGCTCAGAGTATCAAGAATGCTCCATGAACCACCACCATCATTCGAAATAGAAACAACTATATAGTCACTATTGCCATACCCAGTCTGATCGGTATGATTCCAGAAATAAAAACTTAAAATTGGAGAGGTTGCTGAAGATAGGTCAACAGGTACAGAGATTAAGTCTCCACTCACACCAGAATTATAATCCCATGAGTCAAATTCCGCAGCATGTTCACCATCTGCACCTGCCTGAGGGCTTATATAATTCTCTGAAGTGAGAGGAGATTGCAACCAGGCACCTGAACCCATGGAAGGGTTGAGTGTGAAGAATGCTGGTGTCCACTCTTCAAAACTCTCCCTTACATAAGACATTTTCACGACCTTATTATGACTTTTATGAATACCATTTGTGCTCCCCATATAAGGTACGGGGCATATCATTTTAGATACAAGCAACAACGTAACAATCATACACACCTCCTCTGTTAATGACTTAGTATAAGCCACGTAAAATATTAATTCAAATTTGCAAAATATTATCATTTTCGATTTGCACAATAGTTTAGTGCAAGACTTGACTTGACAGAACCGTAAGAACCATGTAATATTATTTTTACCAAACAGGAGGGAGTAAATGAAAAAAATAGCAGTACCTGCTCTTGGCGTTCTGCTACTTGCTTTTGCAGGATGTCAGATGCCAAATGCCAGTCAGATAACACAGAGAATAAACGAAAGACTCGCCAAAATAGACGTTATGCAGGAAAAAATAAATGACCTTGAATCAAAAATGGATAAAATGCAGGAACAGATTGATGACCTTGAAGAAAGAGTTATTGTTCTTGAGACCAAACTTGAACAGAAAGGTGGGTCCTCTACAAGGAATTCAGGTTCATCGACATCATATAAAAGAAGTTCGGGGTCATCATCAAGTTCACACAAAACAAGAAGAAAAGTAAGATAAACAGGAGGTATAAAATGAGAAAGGGCTTAATAGCAGGCCTCGGTATAATGGTAATAGGAGCAGTATTCGCTCTCTCAGGGTGTACTCCAACATCACCTGTAGATACACCCAGTGTCTCATGGTCAATTGGTAATGACCAGGCAAGCATTACATTTACATGGGACGCCATTCAGGATGCAGACGGATACATTGTTAAATATAATGGAAAGGCCGATACGATTGAATCAACTTCATACACAATACAAGAACCAACAGCTGAGGTTGAAATAGTAGCCTATGCTGGAGACAACGAATCTGACCCATGGACAGCAAGTTTCGCTGCAGTTGAAACTCAGAACCTCGATTGGTATACAAGAGCAGATACAGACCCAACTCACCCAAGTGGACTCGGATTTAACAATGATGGTTCTGTTGTGACTATTTCTTATGCCAATGGTAATCACAACGATATTGACTTCGTGGCAGATAATGACAATTCAATTACAGCCATCCAGGCACTTGACAACTCCGTAGCAAAAAATAATGGGGTAGCCTATAATTCTTCCTATGATTATAACTCAATGAATGAGGCTCCTGCAACAGGATACACCACTTATGAGCCTGTCGTTGAAAATGGCACATTTGCGCTTCTTAAAGACCTTGATGGTCAGCAAAATTCCAATGACATATACGCAAAACTCCTTGTAAAGGGTGTTGACGGCACAAGATGGACAGTAGATATTACAGTCCAGCCCATTGGTGGCCTCAGGTGGCTGGTAAAATAATTCTTATCCAAAAGACATTAGGGGGCGGCATTATGCCGCCCTTTTTATTATTTTACCATGAGTGAAAGAAGTAAGGTTGTAATAACAGGTTTTGAAGCAAAATACTATGACGAACTTTTAAACGTTTTGAGTTTCTTCCAATATCCAAAGTTTATTAAGAAAGTTATTTTCAAGGAAACAGACGTGAAAAGTGGTTCAAATATTGCAGAATTAGGTGTTGGAAATGGAAGGAACGCTATTTTATTTGCACAGAAAACAGGAAAAGATGGAAAAGTAGTGGGTTTCGATATATCCGATGACATGATAGACAAGGCAAAAAGAAAAACAAAGAAGTATCCCAATATAGAAATAGTAAAACACAGCATTTTAGAACCTTATCCCGCTAAATACGAAAACTTTTTTGATATTGCATTTATATCCTTTGTTTTTCATGGACTTGAGGACTACGAGAAAGAAAGAATGCTCGAAAATCTTAAATTCATTCTCAAAAAGGGAGCAAAATTCTATATACTTGACTACTCCCAGACTGATATAAACAAAACCCCGTTCTACTATAGATTCTTTATAAAAAAGCTTGAATGTCCTCTTGCACTGGAATTTCTCTCATATAACCTTGATAAAAACCTCAAAAAACACGGATTTGTTTTAACAAAAAGGCATTTCCACTTTAAAAATCTTATTTCCTACTCCGAATACACCTATCTTGCAGATGAGGCTCAATAAATTCATTCAGAATGCCCTGCGTATATCAAGAAGAAAAGCAGATGCCCTGATAAAAGGGGAAGGAGTGGAAGTGAATGGGAATATAGTTCATGAACCCTTTTATCAGGTAAAGGATACTGATACTGTAAAATACAGAGGTAGAGTCCTTTCTCTCCATCACGATAGAGAGGTATTTATATACTATAAACCGAGAGGTGTGGTATCTACCCTTTATGATAGACATGCAGCGCTTACAATAAAATCTGCGCTTAACCTGAAAGAAGGCTTTAAATTTGCAGGAAGACTTGATAAGGATTCAGAGGGACTTATGATTATAACCAATGATGGAGAACTCATTTATCGCCTTACCCATCCTGCTTTTGAAACAAAAAAGGGATATCTGGTGTGGACAGAAAGAAACTTCACCCAAAAAGAAATAGAATCAATTTTGAAGGGTATCAACGACAGTGGCGAGTTTTTAAAACCTGACAGGGTTAAAAAGATTAAGGACAGACTTTATCTTTTCGTGCTGCACGAAGGGAAAAAGCGAGAGATAAGGCGCATTGTAAAAAGATTTAATAACAAGGTGCTTCGCCTTAAAAGGATTTTTATGGGAGAATTCAACCTTCCAGAGGATATGAAACCCGGTGAATTGAGAAAGGTGGAGTAATTTACCCCCACTTTGCTGGACATACCTCTTGTTTTATCCTAATAATAAAAATAAGGAGGCTATTATGAAAAAACTCTTGGCATTATTTTTTGTCCCGGTTATACTTATGGGGGCACAGAGGAAGGTATTAATTGAGGTCTATACAGCAACGTGGTGTCACTATTGCCCATATTCCTCTTATGGACTTGATACTCTTGAGATGAATTATGGAGATTCCATAGCAGTAATAAAATATCACTCTTCAGGCTCTGACCCATTCCAGACAAACGAGGCAGTTGCAAGAGCAAATTACTACCCGGATTTTAGTGGTTATCCCACTGCTTACTTTGATGGGGTATCCAGCGTGGTTGGAGGATGGGATGGAGTCTACTCTGAATACAGGAATGCTTTTTTAGCAAGAATCGATAGTACCTCTCCAGTGTCAATAACAATCACCCCTGAGTATAGCAGTCCTACAAGAAGTGGAAGATGTATAGTCCGTGTTTACGCAGAACAAAAGCTATCCGATAATAGTTTCCTTAGATTTGCTATTGTAGAGGATTCTATTCAATACCACTGGCAAACAAGGGATATTCTTAGATACGTTTTAAGGAGAATGATACCAGATGCAAATGGCATTCCACTATCTTTGAACGCAGGAGATAGTCTGATAGATACCATAAATTTCTCTCTTGACCCTGAATGGTTCGAACCCTACATTTATTTTGTTGCCTTTGTTCAGAATGATGATAGCCACGAGGTTTTGCAATCCGAGATGGTGCGGTTGCCCATAGATTATGGTTATTTAAAACTCGTTAGAAATTGGTACTCTGATTCCATTGGAAATAATAATACCCGTTTGGAACCTCTCGATTCTGCCATATATTACTTTACAATAACAAATATCCCCCCATACAACACGGCAAAGGACGTGCATATCAACATTTCTTCATCGGACTCTCTTCTACAATTTAACTCGACTTATTTCCATTTTGACTCTATAGAGGTAAACGATACCATTACTTTATCTACCATTGTAAAAAGTAACGGTGGCACCTCGCGTATGACCGAGGTCTATCTTGACATGGAATCTGACAGCGGTAAATTTCACGTAACTGATACCCTCTATCTGAAAATAGGGTTTGATAGCCTTCTGGTATGGGACGGAACAGACCTTAAAACACTCAGAGACTACTTATTGCCTTATCTGGATACGATGGGCATAAGCTATGACTTTTCATCAGAAATAGACAGTGGAGTACCTGAACTCTATGGTGAGTACAAATACCTTATCTACTATTCCGGAAATAAAACACCAACGGCATCTGAGATTGCAAGACTTGAAGATTATTTAAATCAGGGTACATCGGCTTTTATTACTGGACAGAACATAGCACGCACGCAGGACAGTATATTCTTAACGAATTACCTTCGTGTTAGGTTTTTATATGATACGACCCTTGACCTCTTAACAAGAGGTGCAGGGTTTATTTTTAATCCCGAGGACACGGTTTTTCTCACAGGTCAGGGAAGCGCCATGAACCAGTATTCAAAAGATGTTATTGAGCCTCTATCTGGTGCTATACCCATCTTATACTACAGGAAATACAGGGACACTTCAGACATTGACACTGTTGCTGCAGTGGCTTACGACAACGGAACAAGAAAGGTGGTGTTCTTTGCTTTTGGATATGAGGGAGCAGGAGAACTTACAATCGGTAAGAAAGAGGTTTTAAGAAGGGTTTTAAATTACCTGGGTTATGATATAAGCGGGATACAGGAAAAATCCGTTTCCACAGACCACAACATAAATACTGTACTGGTATTGCATTCTGGAATTTTAAAGGTTTCGCCTGAATTTGAAGCAAAGACATATGTTGTCTATAACCCGATAGGGATTAAGCAATACACAGGCAAAGTAACAAATGGCATAATACGTTTCCCATCCACCGTTAAAAACGGTATCTATTTCATAAAAATAGGACGTAAAAGAGAGAACATAAAGCGAGTCATACTTATAAAGTAAATGGCAACACTGCCAAAAGACACAGAACTCAGGTTTCCACACATTATGTTTGTGGAAGCCTCTGCAGGTTCAGGGAAGACATACCTTTTATCTTTAAGGTTCGTGCAGTTCTTACTCAGTGAAAGGGTTCCTCATAATAAACTCGATAACATGCTGGCAATCACGTTTACCAATAATGCAGCCTATGAGATGAAGAAACGCATCTTAGGGTGGCTTAAAAAGATAGCCCTCTCAAGGTTAGATGAAAATGAAGAAGAAAGTATAAAAAGTGCTCTCCAAAACACGGACAATTTAAAGGAAAAATCAAGAAAGATAATAGAAAATATCCTCGACAACTACCACAGTTTTAATGTTTCAACAATTGATTCATTTATGACAAGACTTGCTTCTGCCTCTGCCCTCGAACTTGGACTTTCCCCTGATTTTGAAATCCTTATGAACAAGAAGGAACTCGTAAATGAGGCAGTCTACATATATCTTGATAAACTCGACCGACCTGAGGTATACACTTTGTTAGAAACAATACGCAAAACCGAAAGTGATATAGATTTTCTGCTCGTGGAAACAATTAAAAGCAAAGTCAAAAAAATGCTTGAGGAGGAAGATTATAGTAATATTCCACCGGTAAATCCAGTTCTCAAAATGCAGGAAATTGAAAGTGAAATCGAGAAACTTACGGAAGAAATACAAAAGCTCTATGAGAAAGCAAAAATAGAAAAGCCCAAATCAAAATTATACAAGTTTGAAGAAGTTGTAAGAGATGTAGAAGAATGTAATGTAACAGGCTACTTCGGTATAAAAGGGCTCCAAAAGAAGAGCCCCTTAGACCGTGAAATATTTGAAAAAGTAGGAGAATTAAGAGAAAAATTAAAAATTCGCCTTTCATTACGGGAAATGACAATTGCTCAAAGGATTAAAGAGATAATCAACCAGAGGCTTCATGCCAGAGGAAAGATTCATATAGGAGAAATAACTGAAAAACTGCACAGGTTCTTAAGGGAAGAGAACATCCCAGCCATATATTTTTCCCTTGGTAACAGGTTTTATCACTTTATGATTGATGAGTTTCAGGATACTAATCCTATCCAGTGGGATAATCTTAAAATACTTATAGATGAAGGGCTTTCAAAAGGCGGCTCTCTGTTTATTGTAGGGGATATAAAACAGGCTATCTATGGATTTAGAGGCTCAGACTATAGGATTATGAAAAACCTGAAAAACGGGTTGCAACAAGGCATCTCAAACGATTTTCCTTCTGTGGAAAAAGAAAATATGTACCTTCTCAGCCTTGAAAATAACTATCGCTCAGGTGGAAATATTGTAGACTATGTGGACTACGTTTTTAAAGAAGAGCTTGCAGAATTTGCAAAAGAAAAAGGGGACCCTTCCGGGTTTACCACCTATGTTCAAAAGGCCCTATCTGATAGAAAAGAAAAGGGATACGTTAAAACCATACACGCACTTTCACAGGACCATCGAAAAATAGTAATGGAAATACTTAAAGATGTTAAATCCCGCGGATTCAGTTACAACGATATAGCCATTTTAACTGAAAGTAATAATAAGGTTGTGGAAATTTCGGGATGGTTAACAGATGAAGGGATTCCTGTTATTTCCGAAAGTGGCACGGATATAAGGACAAGGAAGGTCATAAAAGAAATAGAATATTTACTTCGATTCCTTGACTCTCCCACTGATGACTTTTCTTTTGCCATGTTTCTTGCAGGAGAAATAGCGAAAAAGAATATGGGAGACAGTATGGCTTTACTTAAAAACTACAGAAACAGTCGTACCGATTCTCCACTATATATCTTCTTCAAGGAAAAAAATTCTCTGTGGTGGAATACCTTTTTTGAATCAGTATTTAGAGAGGTGGGATACCTTACTACCTATGACCTTATCCTTAGAATTATCGAAAAATTCAAGGTCAT
>JALVYB010000093.1 GCA_027038175.1 Caldifarciminota bacterium
ATTCAGGGAAGAAGGGTAAAGGAAGTGGTAAATAAAGTATTTGAACGAGGTATCTACAATATTCCAGTGAAAGTGGACAAACTTCCTTCAGGGCTTTATTTTGTAAATGTGAAGGGAGAAAATAAGGAACATAGATTTGTGAAGAGATTTATCAAGGTGAACTGAGGCATTCTGCCTCAGTTCACATCTATTTTTCCTTCGAGCCTGTGCAATAGTATTTGTAATATACTGTTCCGCTCCTAAGGTATTTGTTTCCAATAACCTGTTGTTACTTTTGAGAAAACATCGTGCCTTCCGAAGTGGTGCATTTTAGAAGTGGTTTCCTCTTGCTGGAACACCAGTTTAGCGGTATAATACATATATGCACAGTAAAACATATTTACATATAAACAAACCATTGGAGGTATATAATGCTTGTATGCGATGATTTCGCAACAAGGGCAAACAGGTTCAGAACACTCATAAAGAGTGAAGGGCTCGTCCTAAGACCGTGTGCATATGATGCACTCTCTGCTATAATGATTGAGAAGGCGGGTTTCAGAGTTGTTGGCACAACAGGGTATGGCATTTCAGCGTCTCTGATTGGTCAACCTGATATAGGTCTCGTGGGTTATGGTGAAATGGTGGAGAGAGTAAGAACAATTGTAAATGCAGTCTCTGTGCCCGTTGATGTGGATGCTGATACAGGATATGGAAATGCCATGAACGTTTACTGGACAGTGAAAAACTTTGCAGGTATAGGGGCATCTGGTGTCAGAATAGAGGACCAGGTGTGGCCCAAGAGATGTGGTCATATGGAAGGCAAACAGATAATCCCCACAGAGGAGATGGTAAGGAAAATTAAGGCAGCCGTAAAGGCGAGAGATGAGGCAAATCCTTTTATGATTATCGGGGCAAGAACGGATGCAAGAAGCGTGCTTGGATTTAAGGCAGTTATAGAGAGGGCAAAGGCATATGCTGATGCTGGTGCTGATTACATTTATGTGGAATCTCCAGAATCCATGGAAGAGGTGGAGACCCTTGTTAAAGAAATTCCTGTGCCCATTGCCTTCAATATAATACCGGGTGGTAGAACTCCTCCGTTTACACTGAAACAACTTGAAGAGGCAGGTGTGAGGTATCTCTCTGTGCCGATGGTGTGTCTCTATCCCGCAGTAAAAGCCATGCAGGAGGCGCTGGATGCTTTGAAAAATAAAGACCTTGAAACAATGGTGAAACTCGGGGTTTCGTGGCGTGAATTTAACGAAATAGTGGGACTCTCTGAATGGAGAAGGCTTGAACTTGAACTTTTGCCTGAGAGTGAGCTTGAAGAGAAATACGGAACCACGGATATAGAAGAGATAATGTCAAAAGAGAAATCAAAAACAGAAGCAAAGTGGAATAAAGTCAGGTAAGTCCCTTTCCGGGACCATCCTGCACCGGGGGAGGGCATCTGCCCTCCCTTTTTGTTTTAATTTTGACCGATTGTGCAGTATAACGTAAAATTTAAGTATGGCAAAGTGGGTTTATATTGAAGATTTGAAAAAGTTTATAGGTGAGGAAGTTGAAATAAGGGGCTGGTTGTATAACAAGCGCAGTTCCGGAAAGGTTAAATTTCTTATTCTCAGAGATGGAAGTGGTTTCGTACAGTGTGTGATGGTGAAGGGGACGGTGAGTGATGAACTCTTTGCTTCTTTTAAGGAACTTACACTCGAATCTTCTATAGTCCTTGTTGGCGTGGTAAGAGAAGAGAAGAGGGCTCCTGGTGGGGTGGAGATAGACGTAAAGGATTATAAAATTATTCAAAAAGCGGTTGACTATCCCATTCCAAAGGTAAGAGAGGAGAATATTCCGGATGTTGGGGTACTTTTGCCAAAGAGACATCTCTGGCTCAGGTCAAAGAAACAGTGGGCTCTTATGAGAATTAGAGACACAATAGAAAAGGGCATAGAAGACTTCTTCCATGAGAGAAAGTTTGTGAGGATAGATTCTCCCATACTTACACCATCTGCCTGTGAAGGCACAACAACCCTTTTTAAAACAGACTACTTCGGTGAGCCTGCATATCTATCACAGTCAGGACAGCTGTATGTGGAGGCAGCCTGTATGGCGCATGGAAAGGTGTATTGTTTCGGTCCCACTTTCAGAGCGGAAAAATCGAAAACAAGAAGACATCTCATGGAATTCTGGATGGTGGAGCCTGAAATAGCATTCTATGAACTTGATGATATAATGTCTTTATCCGAGGAATTCGTTGAGTATCTTGTGAAAAGAGTTCTTGAAGAAAGGGAGGAGGAACTCCATATCCTTGGCAGAGACCTTAAAAAACTTGAGAAGATTAAGAGGCCCTTTGCACGGATTACCTACGATGAGGCTGTGAAGATTCTTAAGGATAAGGGCATGGAATTTGAGTGGGGTGATGACTTTGGTGGTGATGAAGAAACTGCTATATCAGAAGCCTTTGAAACCCCTGTAATAGTGCACAGGTACCCGGCAAAGATAAAGCCATTTTACATGAAAAGAGACCCTGAAAATCCTGATGTGGTTTTAAATATGGACATGCTTGCACCAGAGGGGTATGGTGAGATTATTGGCGGGTCTCAGAGGGAAGATGATTATGATACCCTTCTTAAAAGATTTGAAGAGGAGAATTTACCCATTGAAGATTACAAATGGTATCTTGATTTAAGAAAATATGGTTCTGTGCCGCACAGCGGCTTTGGTCTCGGGATAGAAAGAACTATTGTATGGATTTCAGGAATAAGACATGTAAGAGAATCCATTCCATTCCCGAGATTACTCGAAAAAATATATCCATAGGAGGACATATAGTATGGCTAAAATACAGAATTCATCCTTTTTTGTAAGGGGCGAATTTAAAGAAGGGCTTTTGCTTGTTAAGAATCAGTATGAGGGTGGAGTGGACATCCTTACAATACTTGCAGACATTTCACAGTATGCAAGGGAGCACTCAAAAACCAGGAAGGAAAAGATTTCCCTCTTCAAGTACCTCATTCTGTATCTGAAACACCTTGCAATGCTTGAAAAGGATGATATATTTGTGGGAGAAATTGACACGCTCACTGAGGATGCAGAAGAGGCAATTGACCCTGAGCTCTTTGAATTTATGCGTGAAATAATAGAGGAGGATTGACAGGATAAAGATTCTCCAGTTAGGAGACCTCTATTCCTTTCACACCATAAGGTGGCATAGAATATTAAGGGATGCAGGTTATGATGTAATTACAGCCGGTTTTGAGCCCCCTCGGGATGAGTGGAAATCTGAAGTTCTGTACATTGAGTCTGTAATTGTTCGTTATCCCTACAGGTATTTTCTCATTCCGCAAAAACTTGTAAATATTTACAGAGAATTCTCACCGGACCTTGTTATAGCCCACATGATAGGCTCTTACGGGTATGTGGCAGAGAAGTTGAAGGCAACCAATATTCTTGCAGTGGGATGGGGACCGGATGTTTTAAATATGCCTTTTAAATCCCCCCTTCACAGGTACTTCTTCAAAAAGGTGATAAGGGGAATTGACCATTTTGTAGTTGATGCAAAAAACATGGTGGATGTACTTATATCCTTTGGAGTGGAAAAAAACAGAATAACGGTCTTTCCCTATGGACCACAGGAAAAATTTTATATTTTCCCGGAGAAGGAAGGTTATGCAGAGCCCATAAAACTCATCACCCACAGAAAGCTTGAGCCAGAGTATGACCCGTTTACTGTGGTGGATGCCCTGAAAGACCTGAAAGAAGAGGGAATAAAATTTAATTTCACATTTGCATCCTTTGGAAGCTTGCAGAAGGCAACCCAGGAGAGAATCAGAGAATATGGACTTTCGGATAATGTAAGGATTACAGGTTATCTCAATGAGGAAGACTTAATAAATACCCTTCTGGCACACGATTTCTACGTATCTGCCAGCCTTTATGACTCAACGAGCGTCTCTCTCCTTGAAGCCATGAGTCTTGGACTTTATCCCATTGTGAGTGATGTTGAGGCAAATCTGGAGTGGATACATCATGGAAAAAACGGTAGAATCTTCAAAAAGCACGATAAAGAGTCGCTGAAAATGGCAATAAAGCAGGTTTTGAATATGGAGAAGGAAGAGTACAGGAGGGTTTTGTATTATAACTATGAAGTTGTGAGAAAAACAGGAAGTTTCAGGGATAATGTATTAAGGACAGTAAAGGGAATGCTATGAAGGTTCTGTTTATAGCTTACTACTTTCCACCCTATACTGTTGCCACACCCGCAACGCGTGCTGTGGAACTTATAAAAAATCTAAAATCCTCAGGTATAGAGCCATATATTTTGACGCAGGAGGGTTTTGTCTTCGGGCAAAGAGACCATACATACGATGAAGTAATAAAGGAATTCAGGATATTCAGGGTGAAGATGCCGGAGGTAAAGAGGACTTATGGCAGGAAAAACTCACTCGTAAAAGTGCTGCGCAGTTTCACATGGCCAGATACATATATGCTTTTTATAAAAAGGGCTCTAAATAAGGCTGTGGAAATAGTGAGGAAAAACAACATAGATTTCATATTTACATTTGCTCCTCCCTTCTCAAGCCTTGTGCTTACGTATCTTATCCATAAAAGAACAGGCCTGCCCTATGCAATTGACATGCAGGACCCGTGGAAAGAAGACCTTTATGGCCTGTACAGTTCAGCATTCCAGAGAAAACTCGCACGTTATTATGAAAGGAGGATATTCAAAAAGGCGCGGTTCATAACAGCCATAAATATGCCAATGGTAGCCATGTACAAAAGCGAGTATAATCTGAGTAACGTTTATTTTCTGCCCTTCGGATACTCTGGGAAGGACGTTGCCCTTGTGAATCCCATGGAAAAGGGGGATAAACTCAGGTTTTTGTATGCAGGTACGCTCGGTGGACGGTATAAAGACCCACAGCATCTCTTAAATGCCATGGATTTATTCTTTTCAAAGCATTACGGTGCCAGAGTGGAGTTTTTCTTTGTTGGCAATAAAACCGATGATGTGGAGGAGAGGCTTAAAAAGTTTCCCCGGGATGAGGTAATTTCACTTCCCTATGTTGAGAAAAGGGAAATTACAAAACTCGTAAACAAAGCCCATGTCCTTTTGCTCCTTTCAACAGAGGGAAGGCATTCCAATCTCGTATCAACAAGCAAGGTTTATGAACTGATAAATATGAAAAGACCGCTTTTTGCAATGCTCACTGAGGACTGGCTCTATGATTTTGTAAAAAAGTACACACCTTTTGTTACAAAATGGGATGACGAAGTGGGCATAGCCGGTATGATAGAAGAACTGTACGAACTGTGGAAACAGGACAACCTCTCAAAATATACCCTTAAACCAAAAGAAGAGTTTTCGTATAAGAGATTTGGGGAGAAGTTGAGGGAGTTGATGATGGGTTATACCCGTGAGTAAGTTTTTGCCGAATATTCCATCAACCGATATAAAAACCTCTCCCTCTTTGACTTTTTAGAAGTTTTACCGTATAATTTGGGAGAATTAGCGCTGGAGTAAGAATATTAAGTTGAAAGTAAAGTTGTATGTTATCCCAAAAGGAGTTTCCCATGTCCAAAATCCATGATTTTATACTTAATGGGCTTGATCTTAAGAATAAAATTATCTTAGATGCTGCTGTTGGAGCGGGAGTATCCACCTATTTCTGGGCTAAAGCCATACATGAGCAGGGTGGCACATCTAAAATAATATGCGTTGATAATGACCTTCCAGAGATATGGAAAGAGAGAATAAAAAGGAGACTGGGAGAGTACAGCAGGTATATTGAATTGAAAGAGGCTGATATTTTTGACCTTGGTTTTATAGAGGATGAGTCGATAGATATTGTTAACTGTGATGATACCATAGTTTTTCTGAATCCAAAACCATTAAAATTACTTTCTGCATTAAAAGAATTTGCGAGGATTTTAAAGCCAGGGGGAGATTTGATAATCACATCAGAAATTCCCATAGAAACTCTTGATAATCCTGAGAATGAGGGGCAGTGGAAAAGATGGAATCTGGCAAAAGCCATTTATAAGCTGAAAGGAGAGACATGGTCAACTGAACCTGTGCCAGAAGAACTCAGAGTTGCCCTTGAACTTCTGGGGTTCAATGTATGTGCTGAGAAAATATTTCCTTCCAGGAAGAATTTTAATCACAAAGAGGTTATGGACGAATGGAAGAATTTAATACTGAAAGATATTAAAGAAATTCCATGGAATGATGACCTTAAAAGTGCCTTAATAAAAGAAGTAAATAAAGTTTACGAAAAGGTCATGAATGATAGATATCTAATGAACCCAGCCATATATGTTTTGAAGAGTAGGAAAATTATTAAAGAAGGGATCTAAAGGAAATATTATGTGTAGGAGTGTTTATTGACACTACCTAAATATGATTTTATAATCTGTTTTTGCTAAATGCTAAATGGAGGTTAAAATGAAAAATAAGGAAATACAGAGGTCTCAAAGATTCATAGTGTATCATCAGCTAAAAGCTATAGTGGAATGTCTTAAAGAATTTATGAATAATGGAAGTAATTTAGATCTTACTGAGAATATGTTTTTAATGATAAAAAAGGTACATGATGATTTTATTTCTACGATAAGAGGTGATGCTTTGTCTGGTTTACCAAAAATACACAGAAATATGAGTGTGTATGAAGTGATGTTACTCACTAATATATATTTGTTCACTGCAGAATCTTTTTTAAGCGAGGAAGAAAGGCACATTTTGTTAAAAACTTTAGAAGTGGCTGAGAGAGTTAAAAATATAATAAAGTAGATAGTAGCAATTTATCTACTTGGATGCGCTTTTGGGTAAATCTCTTTTAAAAGTTTTATATCAACGTGGGTGTAAACCTGGGTGGTTGCTATGGAGAGGAATGTCCCAGTAAAATTTGAAGTTTTTTTAAATCACAGCCTGCCTGCACATCTGGGTTGAAAATGTGGCTTAGAATTTAGGAGGTTTTGGTTTAATTTTTACCTCTTTTACAAAGGGCATTCGTTCTTTTATAAAGTGTCCGATAATTTGATGTTGTGGGGAGTACAAGTATCTTCTAAACACCTGAAACTTGGGGATAGTATAATTTCCCCAGCCGTTTCATTACTTGTATAATTTACCCGTGAAAAAGCTTCAGTGGTATATATTAAAGAGGTTTTTGGTATTTCTTACCCTTTTTACCCTGGGTGCGATGTTCATTTTTGTAGTTGTTAATTTCTTTGAGCGGCTTGACCAGTTTGTTTCCCATAAGGCTGCATTCGGCGTAATAGTGAAGTTCTATGTGTTTCAACTTGGATATATTTTTAATCTCATGTTCCCTGTTGCTCATCTGCTTGCCCTATTCCTCTCTTTAGGTGAACTTGCACAGAAAAACGAAATACTTGCCATAAGGGCGGCTGGTGTGAGCCTCAAAAGGGTATTTATACCTCTCCTTGTTTTCGCTCTTTTTTCCTCTGCATTTGATTTGTTTGTCGCTGAGGTTTTAGGTTATCCCGGTTATCAGAAGTCAGAGAGGGTAATGCGGGTTGAAATTCAGAAGAGAAAACCCATATTCGGCAGGGTGAGTGGTGAAAATATCAGCTTTTTCTGGCAGAACAGACTGTATTATTTCGGGTATATCAACAGAATAAGAAATATAGGTAGCAGAATCACAGTTATTGAATTTAAAGGGGATTCCATAAAAAGGCAGATAACCGCGAAGGATGGGGTGTTCAATGGAAAATACTGGATTTTGAAGGACGGAACAGAGAGGATAGTAAGGCCTGAAAAGGATACGTTGATTTTCTTTAAGAAAAGGCCCTACCCTGAGTTCAACATTACTCCCTTTGAATTTCTTAAAAAAAGGAGCAGGCTCATATACACTCCTGCAAAAGAACTAAAAGAGGTTATTGACAAAAAGAAAAAGGCAGGACTTGATTATACGGCGGAGCTTGCAGAGTACCTCTCGCGCTTTGCCTTTCCCTTTTCCTGCTTTGTGATGCTATTTTTTGGCATTCCCCTTGCCTCTTCAATGAGAGGAAAGGCAAAGGCAACGGCTTTTGGACTTGCACTCTCGCTTGCATTTTTGTACTGGGGAATGTTTCAGGGAATAAAACTTGCGGGCTCACTTGGGAAAATTAACCCTTATCTTTCTGCATGGCTCACGAATATTATATTTTTCGTGCCTTCTTTATATATGTACTTCAGGATTGACGATTGAGTTTTTCTGAAACCTGCCTGAAGAAGTCCTCTTCATTGATGATTGTTAAGTCAATTCTGAGGTATAGGAATTTCTCCCTGTATGCCTCAGGTATTCTGTAAAAATCCTTTTCAGTGGTGATTATTGGGGCGGTCTCTTTTGAAAGTTCTTTTAAAAAACCTTCTTTAAAAAAGGTGTGATCTAAAAAAGAGTGGTGTTTTATGACTCTGATGCCCCTTTTCTCGATAATGTCTTTAAACTCGCGGTTTTTTGCAATTGCTGAAAGCAAAACAGCCTCTTTTATATCTTTTGCGGGCACTTTTTCGCCCTCTTTGTTATAAATACCCTTTATTTCATAATATGCTGAAAATGCGGGTCTTCCCATAAATTCCTTTACATTTTCTGGCTGGTTGAATCTGAAATTAACAATCACAATATCTGCACGTCTCAATGCAGGTAAGGGTTCTCTCAGTCTCCCAAAGGGGAATACATGACCACCGTTTTTGTATAATTTGTCTGTTATAAGCGCAATATCCGCATCCCTTTTCAGCCTGAAGTACTGAAACCCATCGTCAAGCAAAAAAACCGTGTTTCTTTCTGGTTTTATTTCCTTAATCACTTCTTCCCTTTTTCTGTTGACATACACGAGCACATTTGTTCTTTTAAACATCATATAAGGCTCATCGCCGCACTCTTTCGCAGAGAGAGTATTTGTTGTGATGCACGGCTTTTTTATTTTTCTCCTGTAGCCTCGTGAGAGTATAACAGGGCTATATCCTTTGTTTTTCAGGTATTCTGCAATCTTTACAACGAGCGGTGTTTTGCCTGTCCCACCCATTTCTATATTACCAACTGAAAGGGTTTTGCCTACCTTAACGCTACGGGTAAATCGCCTTTTTGTCCAAACTCCCCAGTAATAAGGTGATAAAAGATAAAGCATGGGAAAATTATAAGATAAAAATGGGGGCTGTTGGAATTATCTGGATAGACTTTCTTGATAGGGCTGCCCAAAACCAATACTTTCTAAAAACGCATAGCATAATTTATAATAAGAGGTATGAAAAAGAGGATACTCATAACATCAGCACTGCCTTATGCCAATGGTCCATTGCATATAGGTCATATTGCTGGAGCATATCTTCCGGCAGATATTTATACAAGGTATCAGAAAAAGAGAGGGAGAGAGGCTATTCATATATGCGGAACAGATGAACACGGCGTTGCGATAACCATAAGAGCAGATAAAGAGGGCAAATCACCGAGAGAAATAGTTGATTTTTACCATGAGCGTATTAAAGAAGACTTCAGGCTTATGAGGATTGAATTTGATAATTTCTCAAGAACTTCACTTCCCCTACATTACGATACTGCACAGGAGTTTTTCCTCAGGCTTTATAACAAGGGCTATATTACGCAGAAATCCGTTGAGCAGTACTATTGTCCAAAGTGTAAAAGATTCCTGCCTGACAGATACGTTGAGGGCACGTGCCCTCATTGCGGCTATGATAAGGCAAGGGGAGACCAGTGTGACAACTGCGGAAGATGGCTTGAACCAAAAGAACTTATAAATCCACGTTGCGCTATATGTGGCACCACACCTGTGCTTAAAGAGAGTACTCATTATTATCTTGCTCTCAGCAAACTATCAGAGCCGCTGGAGAAATGGCTGAATTCAAAGAAGAGCTACTGGAAGCCAGAGGTTATAGGGCTCGCTCTTTCGTGGATAAAGGAGGGCTTGAAAGACAGGGCGATTACAAGGGACCTTGAATGGGGCGTGCCTGTTCCATTGGAGGAAGCAAAGGGCAAGGTTCTTTATGTGTGGTTTGATGCCCCAATAGGATACATTTCTTCCACAAAGGAGTGGGCTATTAAAAAAGGCAATCCAGATTTATGGAAAGAGTGGTGGCTTGATAAGGAAAACACAAAACTCGTGCATTTTATAGGCAAGGACAATATTGTATTCCATGCCATAGTCTGGCCTGCAATGCTCATAGGGCATGGAGATTACGTTCTTCCGGACAATGTGCCAGCCAATTACTATCTTAATCTTGAAGGCTCAAAGATATCCACTTCAAGGAACTGGGCAATATGGATTAAAGACCTTGCAACGCTGTATCCTGCTGATTACATAAGGTTTGGACTCACTTACTTTATGCCTGAGACAAGGGATTCTGACTTCACTTTCCATGACTTTAAAGAGAGGGTGAACAACGAACTTGTTAATAATTTTGGAAATTTTGTGAATAGAACTCTTACTTTTATCAAAAAATATCTCAATGGACGGGTGGGACCTCTCACAGAGAGAGGGAATGAAGACGATGGAGAGATATTGTCCCTTATTGAGAAGGCACCATCTGAACTTGGAGAACTCATAGACAACTACAATTTTAGAAAAGGGATTATATACCTCATGACTTTGTCGGATAAGGGGAACAGGTATTTTGACAGGATGGCGCCATGGAAGACGCGTAAAACCGATATAGAAAGAACTAAGAGAACTCTATCTGTGTGTTATGCTCTTATAAGAACCCTGTCTGTTCTCATTGAGCCGTATCTTCCAGACTCTGCAAAGAGGATAAGAGAAATGATAAATGCCACTGATATGAAATGGGATGAGGCAGCCCGGTGGGCTATACCTCAGGAAATTGAAATAAATGAACCCAGGGTGCTTTATAAAAAGGTTGAAGAGGAGAAAATCGAAATAGGAGAAAAGGATGTAAAAAGCAAAGAAAAAGGGGAGAAGAAAATGGCAGAGATTTCCTTTGAGGATTTTATGAAACTGGATATAAAAATTGGAAAAATTAAAAGTGCTGAAAAAGTGGAAGGTGCGGACAAGCTGTTGAAACTCACTGTGGACATTGGAGAGAGAGAGATTACGCTTGCAGCTGGTATTGCGCAATTTTATAACCCTGAAGATATTATCGGTAAGGAGATTCCTGTTCTTGTGAATTTGAAACCAAGAAAGATAAGGGGAATTCTTTCTCAGGGTATGATGCTTGCAGCAGATGAAGACGGAAAACCTGTGCTTTTGCATCCAGAAAAAGAGGTTAAACCGGGCTCCGTGGTGCGTTGAAGTCGTTTTTACTCGCACTTATCTTTTTTTCTTTACCTTTAGTTTTCACAGGGTGTTCAAAAGAAAATCCTGTCAAAGAGGCAGAGGACCTTATTAGAAGAGGAGAGTACAAAAAGGCTATAAGATACCTTAGACAAACCTCAAAAGAGATTTCTCCCTTTGAGCAGGATGAACTGAATATCCTCCTTGGAATAGCCTATATTAGAACGAGGAAATATGGAAAGGCAAAGGATATTCTTTTTTCTCTGACGCCTGAAAGCGACGCACTGAAGAAAAAACTGGCGTATGCTCTTTTAGAACTTGGTGATAGTGCAAGAGCCATAGGATACAAAAAGATGGCAAAGGAAAGTTATGAAATAGCCCTTTTGAATGCACCCCGTATAAAACTCGGCAAAAGATACCTTTTACTTATTGGAGAGTCTTATAAGCTCGGTGATTGTGACCTTGTAATCAAATTTGCCTCACGGTATATTGAGGAAACACATGATACAGCGAAAGTATTTTCAAAATACGTGGATTGTCTGTACCAGGTGGGAAACTGGCAAACTATAGACTCTCTTGAGGACTACTTTTTTGCTCATAACAGGATTAAAGATATGGGATGGGCACTTGGTGAGGCACTGTATAACATTGCTGTGAACAGGTTAAGTGAAAACAAAGTTGAAGATGCAAAGAACATCTTGTTGAAATTGGTGAATGAAGTCAAGTCTCCAAAGGTGCTGATGGATGAATCGTATTTTCTGCTTGGTGGAATATACGAAGAGTTGCAGGCTCCGGACAGTGCCCTTGATATGTACTATAAATGTATGGAGGTAAGCCTTACACCCCGTTCTCCGCTTTACAAAGAGTCTGTCGTTAAGGTGCAGGAGTTAAAGAGTGAGATGGGTATTCATTAGTCTTGTCTTTACGCTTTTTTTTTAGGGTGCCATAGAACAGAGAAACCTATAACAGAAAGGCCAATCCCCTCCATAGATTCTCTGCTTATTGAACTTCAAAAAGAAAAATCCAGTACGAAAACAGAAGAAAGTCTTTTACCCCATGTGCGTGTGAAACTCACCAAAAGTGGGGTTTTGAGTTTTAGAATCAATGGGAGTGTGATACTTCGGGATGCACGGGGAAACAAAGCGCAGATTAGAAACGGAGAGTTTTTTATAAAATCAAGTGGTGCAGGGTCTTATGATTATAACTATTACGCCATAGTTCTTGTAACAAAAGACAGAGATGAGGCAGAAGGTTTGAAAAAAGACCTTGAAAGAGAGGGGTATAATATAAAGATAAAGGTTGTGAGTCTGGGGAAATTGAAAAAAACGTATATACTCTATACAGGTCCTTATAAAAGTAAAAACGAGATATACAAAAAGGCTCCTCCCACGGTGATTAAGGTAATGAAAAAGAGTGGTGATAACCCGGGAGTTCCTGTTTTCCTTGAGTATCAAGGCAGGCAGTATGTTATGTATGGTAAAATTAAAATGGAAGTAAATGGCAGTCTTCTTCTTAAAGGGGTGGTGTATTCTCGCGGTCTTTCCTCTGAGTTTAGAAAGGATATTATAATAACCCATACCACATATATACTTCCTGAAAAAGATGGTAGTCTCTCTGTTATAGAAGTTGTTCCCATTGAGGAATATTTGTTCAGTGTGGTAAAATCCGAGATAGGGGAAAATGCACCTCTTGAAGCCAAAAAGGCACAGGCAGTAGCCGCACGTACCAATGTTGTAAGAAAACTTATGCTAAGTCCCGGTTTCTCTGATTACGACATTACCTCAGATGTGTATTCACAGGTATATCAGGGAGGTGGCAGTTTTTCACCTTCTATATGGAGAGCGGTCAAAGAGACTTCCGGGGAAATACTTGTTTATCATGGAGAGCCTATTGAGGCTCTCTTCCATGCCATGTGTGGTGGGCACACGGAAAACTCAGAAAACGTGTGGTCATCCTATTTACCGTATCTCAGAGGTGTTTTTGATAGAGGAAAGGGTCATAAAAAGTTCTCACTCAGGAACGAAAAAGTTTTGAGAAAATGGATTGAGAGCAATCCGGATATTAACTGTAAAAAGTACGGGAAAAAGTACTGGCGTTGGAGTTTCATATATAGCCCTCTGGAACTCGGGAAAATTGTGAGAATAAGGACAGGTAAAGATATAGGAAGTGTCCTTAAAATCAGTGTGCTTGAGAGAGGAATTTCAGGCAGGGCAAAAAAGATAAAGATTACAGGGACAAAGGGTAGCATCGTAATAAGAAAAGACCTTAACATTCGCAGGGCTCTTTCTTATAAGTCCTTGCCTTCTTCCATGTTTTATGTTGAAAAACGTAATGGAAGGTTTATCATAAAGGGTAGAGGGTTTGGGCATGGGGTTGGTATGTGTCAGATAGGTGCAATGGGAATGGCAGATAGAGGATATAATTATAAGGAGATTTTAAACCATTATTATAGCCATGTCAGACTGGAAAAAATATATTGAGTATATACAGAACAATGCAAGGGTAAATGGGGCATATCTCGCATCGGATAAGTATTTGCCCTACAAAAAGGTGTGGCTAAGAGACCATGCCATGACGTCGTATCTTCTCATGGAAATGGGCTACAATATAAAAGACGAGATAAACTGGCTCACCGAACTTCTGGGAAGGGAACACAAAAGGGTGAAAGAGGTTTTAAATATACCACGGAACACGAAGGAGTTTTATGAGGATGGGAGGCATCCTGCTGCAAGGTATACGCCAGATTTTGAGCGCATCAACGAAGAGTGGAGAGAGAGACAATACGATGGAATAGCACTATCAATTCTGTTACTTATAGAGTATTCTCTCAAGACAGATGAGAAACCTCCTGATTTTGTTAAGGATTATCTTGACTACCTTTTCTATGTTCATGGAACCCCGTGTGCATCGCTATGGGAGATGCATGATGACCATGTTCACGCCTATACCATAGGGCTTATTGCGTATACTTTGAGAAAGGCTGCACGGATTTATCCTGAGTACAGGGATAAGTATCATTATGTTATGGACTTCTTCGTTTCAAGATTCCTTGTGGATAACACGCTAAAAGCCATGATGAAGGTAAAAAGATATGGCACCTGCGCATCTTCACTCCTTTTACTCTCCCGGTTTGACATATTTCGTCAAAAATCTTCAGTGAAAGACCATATTTTCAATAGCGTCAGTAGAAAACTCTCTCCAGATGGTATAGGGCTTTACAGGTATGTTATAGAGGAGACAGGTGAGAAGGATACGTATTTTGGTGGCAACCTGTGGTATATCACCACATACTGGAGAGCAAATTATCTTGTAAACAGGAGGAAATTGAGTGGTATTGAAGATATTCTTAACTGGTATGATGACTTTCCATTAGGGGAGCAGATAAATGATACAAAGTACATTATAAGCATGGAAAAATACAATGGGTGGAAAGAAAAGAGTATGAAGGAAAATAATGGTGTTCCAGGACCTGCAAAGCCCCTTACATGGAGCATGATTGAGAGAGCATATCTTGAATATAGACTGGAGAATCTCTGAATAAGGGTAACAAAACACTTTAAAATTAAAAACGCCCCGTTTAACGGGGCGTTTTGTTAATCTATTCCTTTTTGAAATTCTTATTTGGGTTTTGTCACAACCACTGGTTTATAAACAACCTGATGCTTTCCGTCTGGTAGAAGCACATCCACTTTAACTATATAGTATCCAATTGGCACGATGTTACCCTGTGAATCTTCAAGCCTCCACTGTGCGTCAGAGGGTCCCATTCTTCTTGCTCCATAAATATCCTTAATGAGTTTTCCGTTGGCGTCAAAGATTTTGAGAGAGTAATTGCCGTCCTGTGGTCCTGATACGTGAATAGTGCAGAAGCCCTCCTGAACCTTGTCCACAACATTGGGTGAAACGCTTAAAGAGACATTTGGCGCTGTCTGTGCATTTAAAATGCTTATATCACTCTGGAATCTCGGCAATACCTGATAACCATCGTTGTATGGTGGCGTGTAATCGTATTGTCCTGCTATACCGGTTATTTTCACCATGTCACCCTTCTTAAGACCCCCAACATCTATACCTGTGGTTTTGTAAACATATACTGTGATTGGGAAAGTACCATTCCAGACAACCATGTTATATCCAGAACCCTGCACATAGGGTGTGTTCTCAAGTGTTCCTTCAAATGTTATGAGGGTGCCTTCCATACTTTCTTTTATACCTTCAGAGGCTTTGAGTTCCAGAGGCATGGGAGGTGTGACATGACCTGCGTAGACTATATCTGATGAATTCTCTGGAACAATCTCAGTAAGTCCATTGTATTCTGTAATCGTTCCTTTTACAATCACCACATCCCCTGTATCAAAACTCTGTATAGGGGAAGAGTAAAATATTTCTATGCCCGCTGAATCGTCCTGTATCCAGAGATTGGTCATACTGCCGGAGAATTTTGTATTTGGACCTATCACAATGCCTCCAAGAGTTACAACCTTTCCTGTATCGTCTGGAGTTACCCCATCGTCCCCCGGTCTCTGTGCTTCAGATATAGGAGTTGTTACAAATAATCTGTAAGGGCTTTCAAGCGTCTCCTGAAGATTGTTTGTGTCCGTTTCGGATGTTTTAAGAGTAATATAAAGTGTTGTTTCTGTATCCGGTGCACTTACTTTTACGTGTATCTTAACAGTTTCCTGGGTGAAATCATAAAGGGTTAAGTGATAATAGTTGTCCTTTGTGAAGGATGCGCCTTCTACGCTTATGCTATTCATGTCAGCCCATGTATCAAAGAAGAATCGTGCAGCATTCAATGTGGATAGATCCTTTGTGAGTAAAAACGTTAAAGTGGTAGTGTCGCCTTTGTGCAGGTATGGAGGTAAAATGGAGAGTTTACCGGAGCCGTTCCCGGATGCTGAAATGTCTTTTATTCCTCTTGGAACAATCTGGTATCCGTTAAAATATCCGTCTGTGGAATCGGGGTCATACTGGGAAATCACTCCTCTTATGGTCATCTCTCCCGATGGAATGGGTTTTCCGACAAGGTCTGTGGATGGGTCAACGTAAAGGGTATAAGTCCCTGTCCCATCGTTTATAGTGATAGTGCTTCCACCTGCAAAATCTGTCGCCGTTGTTGTTACATGGGAAATCTGCACAAACATTCCCTCAAAGGCCTCTTTTCCTTCTGCTAACTGTTGACAATTGGTGACTTTTGGATATACAGAATGCCCTGGGTCCTGATAAATGGCTGTTGCATTGTTAAGTTCAACAACTCCGTTATATTCTGTGACATATCCTGTAATAACAACACTGTCTCCCTGAATAAGTGGAGTTTCAGGGTTATAAAGAACCACCCCTCCTGTTTTATCCTGCATATAGTACTTCTTGCCAAAATCGCCTGCTACTGTCACGATACCCTGAATTTTTACACTTTTTCCAAGAAAAACAGAGTGCCCTCTCTCATCAAGAATGTGCAGGTAAGAGATAGGTATAATTTCATCTCCAGGATTTACAATATAATTTCCTGCTTGAGATATATTTTCGCCTCCCTTTGAATCAACAACTTTGAGATAAAAGTAAACCCGTGTCCCTGCTGCATGCCTTGGAATATAGTAAACAAAGAAGCTGTCGTCTTGAATTGAGTCAATGGTGGTATTGGCAGAATCGAGAATGGAGATATAGGTCTCTATCGTGCTGAAACTATCTGTTGATATAAACAGTGTATCTGCAACAATTGAATCTCCTGCATCCCTATCTATGGCTTTAAACAAAACCCTTACCATTTCATCTGACTCCGGTAGTTTGGGGGAGAAGGAAAGAAGGTATACAAACGGTGGTGTGTTCGCTGTATCAGGCGTAACGTCGTATGCCCCTCGTGGCTCTATTCTGTAATCTCCATAGGCATAGTAGATTGTTCCTGTAATATTATATTTCTCTCCTACATTAATACCGGTTGCTGACCATCCAAGGTCATCAACCATTATGCTGCCTGTCCCATCGTTTACCCACCACTCACCATAGGTATTGGGTAAGGATTCACATACAGCATGTTGAAGGGTGATAAAGACCCCTTCAAATGCCTCCTGTCTTAAACTGTCCGCAGTGGTAATATAGGGGTCTGGTAATTGAACACCACTTGCGAGTATTCTTACGGTATCTCCATGTAATTCAGTAAGTCCATAATACTCTTCCACAAGTCCTGTGACCTCGACGCTATCACCTACAGATACTGTGGGACTAATTCCTGTGTATACAAATACGCCATGCCATGGACCTGATGCAGGGTATTTTTCTTCAAGAGTAAACCCTTTAACAGTGGTGTTTGTGTAAACTCCAGTAACTACACCGTAAGTTGTCACTACCTGGCCGTTATAAGGCGAATCAGAGGTGTGCCCCTGTATGTCTTCTATTGTTACTACCTGAGCCGCATATACAAGAGTTATTGATATAATTACACCTGCGATGTATTTAAGATAACGCATCAAGTATGCCTCCTTTCCTTTAATGTGTAAAGGTTATTATACACCAAGAATACAAGGACAATCAAGAAAGAGAGAACAACTACAAACTCTCCATAGCGTGTGTAAAAAGTCTTTTCTTTTATGAGAGGAACATTGTAAATAAGTATTCCTTTTTTAAACAAACCGAGTTTTTTTACAACTCTTCCTGTTGGGTCAATAATCGCTGAGATGCCTGTTTTGGCTGACCGCACTACGTATCTACCTGTCTCTGTACTTCTAAATCGTGACATTTCAAAATGCTCTACGGGGCCCTTTGATTTGCCAAACCAGCCATCATTGGTTATAACGAACAGAACCTCTGCTCCCATTTTTGCCATTTTTCTTGAGATTTCCGGAAATATTGATTCAAAACAAATGAGAATGCCTGCCTTGTGTCCCATAATTTTCACAGTTTTTATATTTCCCGGGAAAAAGTCCCCCCATCCAAGGTTGATGTCTTTTAATTTTCCAGGGAGTTTGTATTGATATGGGAACCACTCACCAAATGGTACAAGATGATGTTTGTCATATAAGTCCAGGATGGTATGTCCATCAAAAAGCATGGCTGTGTTGAGTGTTCTGTATGCACCTTTTACCTTTCTTTTATCCTGTGTCCCAAAGAGCACAAGTGCCCCTGTACTGTCGTGAATTGCCTTGAGCAATCTCGTGGCACGCAGGGAGTAGCGGAAGTATCCTGGTATCGCGGATTCAGAAAGCACAATGAGGTCCACACTATCTTTTTTAATTTTTTGGGTAAGATATAAGAGCGAGTCTTTTGTTTTTACCCATTCAAGAGGGTCGTAAATGTTTTTGGGAAGTATGTTGGGCTGGAGAACAGCAACCTTCAATTTTGAATCTGTTTTTAAGTTTTTCAACCGATTATATGCCAAAAATCCTGTAAGTTCAATGAAAAACACCAATGCAATTGTGGAATATAAAATGATTTTGTCCCGTGATTTGTAGATGAGGAAAAAGAGGTAACCAAGTGCCACTATTATAAATGATAAACCATAGGGACCTGTAATTGATGATAATGAGGCAAGCTCGGGATGATTGAGTTGAGAGTAATAGAGGTCCATCCATGGGAATCCGAACACAGATGAAGATTTTATATATTCCAGGACTACCCATAAGGAGGGTACAAAGAGAATTTTATAGGCAGTATTGTATGTTTTGCTGATGATTTTTTTAGAGATAAGCGAAAAAAGAGCAGGGTAAAGGGAAAGATATAGGGGCAAGAGTATAAGTCCCAGAATAAGGAATTTTTCCACCCCTTTTTCTACCTGAAGATGAAGTATCCAGAATGTGTGGAAAGCATAGAAAGGATAGAATAAGAGCGCTGATTTTATCAGGATGTTTTTTTCTGTACTATCAAGGAATGCAAAGAGAAAGGTAAATGAAACAGGTGCGAGAAAGTACAGGTTAAAGGGATAAAAAGAAAGTATGTATGTAAAAATAAAAAGGACAGCCCATAAAAGGCTGTCCCTGTTTTTGATAAACATTTTCTATCTTATTTTACCTCTTGTTCCTTCATAAGGTCACCAGAGAAATCGGCCTCCTTAAGCAGAATCTCGGCATCGAGCATCTTGTCAGTTGCCTTCTGTATCTCTGAAGGGTCAACTTCATAAGACTTGCGGAATTCAGGCAGCGTTTTCTTGACATCTTCAGGTTTAACGTTGAGTTTGACCATGGTAGAATCAATCTCAAGATATTTATCTGCTATTTTCATTGCTTTGTCAGGATTGTTTCTTATAAAATCGATGGCTTTTCTTATAGCCTTGACTATGCGTTTTGTTGGTTCTGAGTAAAACTGCATGTTAGCCACAGATGTGTAGCCAACACTCATAATATATGGAGCACTGACATAGTTTTCCAGAAATCCATCCTCTACTACTTTTATCTTTTTTGATGCCTCTAATATCTGTGCCTCTGGTGTTCTTGCTAAGAGAAAGTCCACGTTTTTCTCTGTTAGCCCTGTCAATACTTCAGAGGGGGACTGAGGCAGTGTTCTTACCTTTTCCGGGTCTATGCCTGCATTTTTGGCGATGTACTTAATCCATCTGTTATCCTTGGTGCGAGAATAGTAACCCACCCTTTTACCCTCAAGGCTTTTCAAGCCTCTATACCTTGTTGTTCTGAGTGTTAAAAGTTTTGTCTGCGGGTTATCTATGGAAGCCTCTGATACATAAATAATCTTAAATGCATCTGGTTTTATTGCACCTTTATAAACAAACATAGCCATATCGGTTCCAAAAGCAGCCTGTGCAGTTCCGTTTTTAACTTTGTCAACTTCGTCGCCGTTTATCCCTGCCTCTTCAAGATGTACCTTTACTTTTAAAGAATCAAAGTATCCCATGTCTTCCGCGACAAATAGAGGTAGAGCGCTTATATCTCTCACGTAAACAACATTCCCTTCCACTTCCTTTTTGGATTTTATCACAGGATATTCAATAATGAAAACAAGTATGGCTGCAAGCAAAATATCTATTATGGCGAGCAATACTCTCATCTATTTCCTCCTTTGCGTTTTATTATATACGATAATGCCTGATAATACAAAAAATTAAAAGTTCCAGGTTGTTCCATCTTTACCATCTTTCAAACTTATACCTATACTGGCAAGTTCATTACGAATCATGTCCGAATATTCAAACTGTTTATCTTTGCGGAGCTTCGCCCTCACATTAATAATCACATCCATCACCTTGTTCAGAAGGTCTGAAGATTCCTTTTCTGTTGAGTAAAAACCAAGAACTTTAAGGAGAAATGCCGGTGTGAAAGCATCTTCTGGGTTGTTTTTTATGTAAGAGAAAATTTGTCCTATTGCTTTTGGAGTATTTAAATCATCCTCCATTGCCTCTTCAAATGCTTTTACGAGGTCAGAGTTCAGGGATTTATCTTCGTTTTCTTTCTTTGCCCTTTTCATCACTTCGTTTAGTTTTTTCCATGCTTCCTCAGTGTTTTTTAAAAATTCCTCTGAGTAGTCCATGGGGGTCCTGTAGTGTTTCTGTAAGATGAAAAGTCGCACAGTGTTGGGGTCGTATTCTTTTAAAATATCCTCGATAGCAAAAAATAAACCTGTTGATTTCGACATTTTTTCACCTTTTATCTGCATAAACCCTATGTGTACCCAGTAGTTTACGAACTTTTTTCCTCTTGCTGCCTCTGCCTGTGCTATCTCATCCTCATGGTGTGGAAAAATCAGGTCCTGCCCACCCATGTGTATATCAAAGGGCTGACCAAGGAAGTGAGTTGACATTGCCGAGCATTCAATATGCCATCCAGGTCTTCCTTTTCCCCACGGTGAATACCAGTATGGTTCTCCCTCCTTCATAGATTTCCATAGAGCAAAATCAAATGGGTTTTTCTTCTCAGGGTCTGGTTCTACCCTTGCGCCTTCACGGAGCTCATCGAGTTTTTTACCTGAAAGTTTACCGTATTCCGTAAATTTAGACACTTCAAAATAAACATTACCACTGGGTGTAACATAAGCAAAACCTTTTGCAATGAGTTCTTCAATGAGTTCAATTATTTCCTGAATAAATTGTGTGGCTCTTGGAAAGTGTGTCGCTTTTTTGATATTGAGTTTCTCGGCGGCGCGCAAATACTCCTCTGTGTATTTCCAGCCAACATCCCGCCAGTCTATGTTTTCATTATGCATTCTGGCAATTATTTTGTCATCAATATCTGTAAAGTTCTGAACGTAGTCTACCTCAAATCCCGTGTATTCAAGATATCTTCTCAGGACATCTCCTACGATAAATGACCTTATGTGTCCAAGATGTGGCCTGTCCTGTACGGTCATTCCGCACATATAGATACCAACTTTACCCTCGTTTACAGGTTTAAATTCTTCAACTCTTTTTGTGAGTGTATTATACAGTTTCATCACTTACTCTCGTTGATTTTGTTTCTTACATAAGTGTAAATCTCTTCTGCTTTTTGTTCCACTTCGTTAAGAATGGATTCTGCTTCAGAGTTGACTTTTTCTCTGAATTCCTCATCGTCAATTGAGGAAGTATTTATTATCACGTTTAGATATGCACCCCTTGCACATCCCTGTGCGGTAATAGCCGCAACGCCCGCATCGCTGATGGAATTTACATTCCCATTTTTGGCAGCTATTTCAGATATTTCAAGAAGGTCTCTGGTATACCTGAGTACTTTAAGCGGCACTAAGGTTGCCTTTTTGGAGGCCTCTTTTATTGCTTCTTCTCTTTTCTTCTTATCCTCTTCCGTCTTTTTGGGCAGTGAGTATGCTGCCATAACCTCATTGAAAGCCATTGTGTCCTCGTCTATAAGTTCAAGGTATTGGTCTTTAAATTTCTGCCCTTTTATTGCCACCTCTTCAATTTTCTCCCAGACCTCTTTGTATTTCTTTTTCCCGTGGGTCAAGTTGGCGACCATGGAAGAAAGTGCGCCGGAAAGGGCACCAAGTAGTGCAGCCACACTTCCACCTCCGGGAGCAGGTGAGTCAGTTGAAAGTTCATCTGAAAATTCAGTAAGCGTCATTCTCCTTAACCACTCTCTTAATGGGTCTTTCAGCATGTAGTCGATGATCTTTTTTTCAGGTTCAAATGGAGCAACATCGTTTAATCCCAGGGATTTAATTGCTATATCAACGATTTCCTTTTCAGGTATTCCCCTTGATTTGCCCTGTTTTTCAAGGAAGTGTTTGCCTGTTTCAAGTATGGCATCAAGTGGCACGAGACCTACAATCTCACTGCCGGTTACTCTAAGACCGAGTTTTTGTGCTTCCTCTTCTGCTGTTTCAAAAACCTTCCACAAAGGGGTTTCTTTGTAATTTGTGAGGTTAATGGATATCTGAGCAATCCCGTACTCTTCTATATACCATCCAATTGCTCGCACATGCTTTAATTTGCCTGGAACTCTTACCTTTGTGCCGTCTTCTTGTTTGACAAGTTTCCCTTTTTCACGTATCTCTTTAGCTATTTTGTGAGCCAGTTTTTTGTCTTTGGTGTTGAGATTAATGTTGTATGCAATTAGAAAGTCACGAGCACCCATTACCATAGCGCCTGATTTGGGGTTAAAGACCGGTTCCCCATAATCGGGTTTCCATTCAGGGTCTTTAAGTTTCTCGGGTAGACCTTCGTATTCTCCTTTACGAATATCTGCAAGGGATTTTCTTTCGGGCTTTGTTGCTGAGTACTCATACATATAAACAGGTACACCAAGCTCTTTTGCCACCCTTTCTGCAACCTCGTGTGAAAGTTTCACAACCTCTTCCATGGTAATACCTTTAATGGGGACAAATGGAACCACATCTACAGCGCCAAGACGTGGATGTTCTCCTTTGTGCTTCCTCATGTCTATAAGTTCTATTGCCTTTTTTATTGCCCGAAAGGCTGCTTCCTTAACCGCCTCTGGTTCACCTGCAAAGGTTACAACGGTCCTGTTTGCTGCCTGACCAGGGTCCACATCCAGTAAAACCACATTCTCCACATTTTTTATTTCATCTGTAATGGCTTTGATTACTTGAGAATTTCTACCTTCACTGAAGTTGGGGACACATTCAACGATTTTTTCCATAATCCCTCCTTAATTAAATGGCTGGGGCGCCAGGATTCGAACCTGGATCGCAGGATCCAAAATCCTGTGTCCTGCCCATTGGACGACGCCCCAGTGACTTCTTAAATTTTATGATATTACAATGGAACAGTCAATTTAATAGGAGAGTACTGCCCCTAAAAGATGCTATATACTACTTATAACAAGGAGGGAAAATGGGGTGTACAATAATGACCAGGTTCTGGGGTATTTTCCTTGTATCTCTTGGAGTATCTTTACTTGCTGGAAGAAGTAGTTCACAGAGGATTTTGTTATTGCTAAAAGAACCTGCTACAAAATTTGTCCTGGGTATTATAATTCTCTTAATAGGTGCTGTGTCTGTTTCCCTATGTACTACCCTTTCGCTTCACCTTTGTGGTGTTATTACGGTTTTGGGGTGGTTATCCCTCTTGAAAGGTGCTTCTTTTATAATTATGCCTGATAATATCTCCAAATTTTGGAGCATTTTTGAGCGGGACACTATATTATACCGGTTTTCTTTAATTTTATCCGTTCTTATTGGTTTGTTTCTCATGTGGAAAGGTTTTTTCTAAATACTTTGAAGTTTTAACCCTTTGCATAATAATAACACCATGCGAACTGGAGTAAGTGTACTACCTTTACATGGAGGAAAAGCCCCCAGATGGCTATTTTCCAGAATGGTAAAACTGGCAGGAAGTATCGCTGAGGCTATTGTTATTGAGTATGGCACGGAGGAGTTTTTAAGAAGAATAGCAGACCCATTCTGGTTTCAATCTCTTGGGTGTTTGCTTGGATTTGACTGGCACTCCTCAGGACTTACGACCACGACAACAGGCGCTATAAAAGAGGGTATTAGAAAGAAGTCTTATGAACTTGGGCTATTCGTTGCAGGAGGCAAAGGAAAAGTGGCAAGAAAAACTCCAGATGAGATATTCGTCGTTGCGGAGAAAACTGGACTTGATGGAGATGCTCTCATTTACGCTTCCCGTGCTTCAGCAAAAACAGATTCTGCACTGTTGCAGGATGGATATAGCATTTATCATCATGCCTTCTTCTTTGATAATAAGGGAAATTGGGCAGTTATTCAGCAGGGTATGAATGAAAGGAAGAAAATGGCAAGGCGTTATCACTGGGTTTCTGATAAAGTGAAAGTGTTTCACGAGGAGCCGCATGCCGGGATAAAGGCAGAGCGTAAGGAGTATAATGTGCTTGACCTAACATCGAAAAAATCGAGGGATAATAAAAGAGGTATAATAAAATTGCTTAAGAACGAAAATCCGGATAAAATTGTAAAACTCTATACCAGAGTTAAAGGACTCGTTTTTCCGAATAGACATCCACTCCTGCCGTATAAAGACATAAACCCGGAAAATCTGTACAGGATTTTGAAAAAGACCTATGATCTTGCAAAAATAGATGATTTTACTGATTTTTACATGGCTAAGGGAGTTGGGGCTACAACGCTCAGAGCGCTTTCGCTTTTATCAGATGTGATTTTTGGTGCAAGGCCCAGTTATGAAGACCCGGCACTTTACTCATATGCTCATGGTGGAAAGGATGGGTATCCATACCCGGTCTCCAGGAGAGATTATGATAAAAGTATTGAAGTACTTGAGAGAGCAATCAAAATGGCAAAATTGGGCAGGAGAGAAGAATTAAAAGCCCTTGAAAGACTTTCAAATTTGTTTAATAAAAGGAGGAGTTTTAGCAATGACATTTGATACAACTGATCTTATCTTAAGAGTCCTTTTTGCAGGCCTACTGGGAGGGATCGTTGGGCTGGAGAGGGAATCCCATGATCAGCCTGCTGGATTTAGAACTCATGCTCTTCTATCAACAGGGGCTGCCCTCACCATGGTTCTTTCTATAATGTTACCAATTCAGTATAAAAAATACGTTTTAAGCGGTGACCCGGCGAGGCTGGCTGCTCAGGTGGTATCTGGTATAGGTTTTCTTGGCGCAGGTGCTATCCTGCGGTATGGTACAAATGTTAAGGGACTGACTACTGCTGCCTCGTTGTGGGCAATTGCCATTGTTGGTCTTGCTGCTGGTGCTGGAAAGTTTTATCTTGCTCTTTCAACAACAGGAGCCCTTCTTATCATTCTGGAAGTTATGGACTGGATTGAAAAGATTTTTGTAAGGCACAGGGTAACACGTACAATAAAAATATCCGGGAAATTGGATACCGGGGATGAGGAAAGTATTCTGGAACTCTTTAAAAAAATAGGAGTTAAAGTAAAAAAGACTTCATTAAAAAAGGATGTGCAGAGTGGAAATGTTACAATCTCTTATCTTACGAAAGTGAAGCAAAAACTAAAGCCCTGCGATATATCCGAGCAACTCACAAACACTATAAAGAACATAACGAATATTGAAATTGAGTGAGTTGATTGTACGAGTAAAATCTTAAATTATTATAGGCATGGAAGTAAAAGACCAGTATTACGATTCACTTACAGGGGCGTTTTCTCGTAAGTTTCATAATTTATTCATTGACAGAGAAATTAAAAGAGTAAGGCGGTACGGTGGAACTTTTTCCATTATTCTGATAGATATAGACAATTTTAAAGAGATTAACGAAAGGTTTGGCAAATTGCATGCTGACAGAATTCTGGTAGAGTTTACTAAAATCTTAAGCAGCCTTATAAGAGAGGTTGACCTTGTTGTAAGGTACAGAGGAGACCTTTTCATAGTCATTTTACCAAACACCGACGGGATGGGTGCGGAGGTAGTAGCGCAGAGGATAATAAAGAGCATGGAGTCGAAGGAGGTAGGGGGTATAAAGTTAGGTGTGAGTATAGGTATAGCGACGT
>JALVYB010000094.1 GCA_027038175.1 Caldifarciminota bacterium
AATGCTTGAACAGTCATCCTGCGGTGTTTATAATTTTATACCAACGGAGGGTTAGCCTAATTGGCAAGGCACCGGATTTGAAATCCGGCGGGCTCTGCCCTTGGGGGTTCGAGTCCCTCACCCTCCGCCATAAGAGCCCACGTAGCTCAGTCGGCAGAGCACTTCCTTGGTAAGGAAGAGGTCGCCGGTTCGAATCCGGCCGTGGGCTTTGGAGATAAAACATGAAGAATATTTTTCTATTCCTGATACTCTCCCTTGCTTCAAAGGTAAAACCAATAAATAAAACCCTATGGTTTGATATACTGATTCAAAATAACAAAATTGGTTACAATGTACTCCAGTATTCAATTGATAACAACGAAATCAGGGTGAAAGACCTCTCTTTTATGGAAATAAATATGCTTGGGAGCACCAAGAGAGTTAAACTAACGGATGAGTCGGTGTTTACTGGCAATTACGCTCTTAAGTCCTCAAGATTTACTTTGAACACGCCTGAACAAACCACAAAGGGGAACGCATTCATAAGAAAAGATTCACTTATTGTCAATTTCACCACAGGAAACACACAGGGGAGAAAAGCCTTCTACACAGGAAAGAAAAAGGTAATTATATCTTCCCTCGTTTACGTGATGATTAAAGAAAAAACACTCAAAGAAACCCAAAATTTACTTGTATTTGACCCCTCAACCATTTCACTTGAACCTGCGTTTATTAAAAAGGATAAAAATGGTGTAATAACTTTCAAGTACGGAAATTACTTATCAAAAATAAGTGTGAGCAATGGAATAATTATTGACAGAGGCCCCATGGGGCTTATAACAAGGGAAACCACACAGCAAGAGGCTCTAAAACTAACCAGAAATCCATTTGCCCTGCTTGACTTCTTTGCAGTAAAACCTGATAAACCTCTTAAACAAAACGGGAAATACGTAAAATTAAAGATAACCGGAATTGATAGAGAAACTGAACTCAACTTTTCCTACCAGAAGGTGATTAAAAGAACCAATAATTCTGCCATAGTTGAGATACGACTTCCAGATAGTTTTCCCGAATACGTCGGGAAGATACCAGAAAGCATTAAAAAGTATCTTGAGCCCACTCCTTTTTTGCAAAGTGATGATCCAGAAATCCAGAACCTTGCAATGCAGGTTACACAGGATGCCACAAACGACAGGGAAAAGGTTCAAAGGATTCTTGACTTCGTCTATGAATACCTCAAAAAAGAGCCTGTGGTGTCTCTTCCTTCAGCACTTGACGTGTTGCACATGAAAAAGGGAGACTGTAATGAACACTCCGTGTTATTTGCTGCCCTTGCAAGAGCAGCAGGTATACCTACAGAAATAACCGTGGGTCTTATCTATCAAAATGGTGCATATTATTATCATGCATGGGATGCTGTTTATCTTGGGGAAAAGTGGTATTTTGTTGATCCCATTTTCCATGAGTTTCCTGCGGATATTGGTCACATAATGCTAAAACGCGGTGGCATCGAAAAGCAAAGCGATATAATAGGAATCGTAGGCAAACTCAAAATCTCTATACTTAATCAGTATTGAGAATTTTATTCCGTGCCCCAAACTGGCTTGGCGATGCGGTTATGTCACGAATATTGCTTTATAACTTAAGGGAGCACGATGTAAAAGTTATATGCAGGGAGAATCTTAAAGACATCTTCCATGATTTCGACACATTCACATTTCACACAGGAAAGGACCTTTTTAGACTCTCACTGTCCTTAAGAAAAGATAAATACGACCTTGGAATTGTAGTGCCCTTATCATTTTCTTCTGCTTTTTTCATGTACCTTTCAGGTGCTCGCAGAAGAGTTGGATTTAGTTTTGAAATGAGAGACATATTCCTTACAGATAAACTGAAAATTCCTCCCGACTGGAAGGAAAAACATACTATAAAAACGCAGTTGCAACTACTCAGGCCAATCGGCATAAAACCAGAAATTCCGGAAGTTTATTTCTTACCAGAATGTGAAATGCAACTTTTTGATTTCCCGTACGCAATTGTTTCTCCATTTGCAGCCTTTGGCAGGGCAAAGGAATGGCTTTTTGACAGATTCATTGAAATCTCAAATCTTCTATACATGAACTATTCAATCAAAACCGTGGTTCTTGGCTCGAAAAACGACGCAATAAGAATACATAAAAAGAAATTACCAGAGCATATCGTTAACATGGTTGGCAAAACCACATTAAAAGAAGCTGCATGCCTTATAAAAAACGCCGCCCTCTTCATTGGCAATGATTCCGGACTCTCCCATCTCTCCGCAGCAATGGGACAGAAAACAATAGCAATATTTGGGCCAACATCCCCTGTATGGACAGCACCTCTGGGCAAATTTGCTACATTTGTCTGGAAGCCACCTGAATGTGCTCCATGCTATAAGCGTGAATGTCCATTGGGCACAAAAGCGTGCATGAAAAACGTATCGACAGAAGATGTATTTAAAAAAGTAAAAGAACTCCTAAATAACGTAAACCAACAACGTCTCAAGAACAAATAACAAAACAAGAAAATACACAAGAAGTTTTTCTGGTAGCATTATACTACGTGCAATTTTGTCGAATTTAATGCTATTTTCTTCACATATAGATGGTAAGGTATATTCATAAGGGTCGGGATTTACTGCCACTTTCTTACCATTGCACACAAAAATTCCCTGTAACCTATACTCACCCTGAACTTTTTTGCAATCCCGACCTTTTATATCCCTTATGTGTAAATTACGACTATTCTCGTGAACTTCGAAAAATCCCTTTAAATATTCAGAGAATGCTTTTATAAAGAATGGGTCAAAAAACACCCAGGAAGTATCCTGAGGTGTAGCATCTATGATAAGATAAGATTTTATCCCTGATTTTACAAGTACAGATTGAACTCTGCCAATAAAGAACGTGCTGTCTGTTTCTTTTGCGTACTCATCCCATATTTTGCTACCTTTCCTTGAAAAAATAACTGCTTTTTCACAGTTAGCAGGGAACTTATCTCTGCCGACACAGTAGCGAGAGGTGTCAGATATGGAAAAGGGAATGGTGCTGAAAAAAGCCTTGAGAGGTATGCTTTTTACCATAAGCCGTACGGGTATTGAGGCAGTATAAGGAATATAATAGAAAACATTGTTATAAGGGAAATCATCATCAGGTGTTAGATTAAACACATACCAATCAGCATTTTTAAGTCCATTATAACTTATTCTATTTATGCCAGGCTTCACAGATAAAGAATCAATAGCTCCGGTTGAATTATACACATAAATCCATGATGGTCTTGAAGTCTTTACACGTATAATTACTTTCCCATTTTCTGCTCCCTCTACGTATAACCAGGAATCTGTGGTGTCTTTACCACTACAGATAATGTTACAATCGGGTAGGTAAGGTACCTTCCCATCTGTGAAAAATATGTCGTTCTTATCTGCAAGCGGCAGGGAAGTGGTATCGAGTACAAAGAGTCTGTTTTTAAATGTATTTAAAACAACAACTCTTCTCTCACCGAAAAGGGTAAAAAATCTTTTAAGATAGGAGTAATGTCTCTTTAAATCATAACGCATAGAAAATGATGCATCAAAATACACCTTTCCCCACCTCTTTCCAAAAAATCTTGGCCTTGAAAGAAGAAGAATCAGTGTAACAAGCATGAGTATTCTTATAACAATCAACAACCACAGCCTGAATTTCTGCTTAATTCTCTCTTCCTTAAACTCTTTTGACCTGAGGAGAAAAAGGGTTGAAAACAGGATTTCTCTTTTTCTGCCCCTTGTACCAAGAAATAGTATAAGTGGAATAATTGAAAGAGGTAACAACAGGAGAAAAAAAGGATAAAGGAAACTCATTTTCTACCTCCAAGAAACTCAAAAAGTGCCTGCTCAATTGCATTCTTCCCTGAAGGTGTTATGAGAAGTCCACCATTTGAATTGAATATTTCCTTTAGCCTCTCACCATGCATCTTTAATCTCTTGAGATATACCTTTCTCTCCACCGCTGGATCTATTTTTAATCTCTGGCTTTCTTCAAGACTCTTAAAATATGCTCCACTTCTAAAAGGAAACATTCTTTCTGTGTCCGATAGGACCCAAAAGCCGACAACCTGCCTGTGTTTTTTTCTCATAAACCTCAGGAACCTATCCATATAATCAAGGTCGAATAGGAAATCTGTAATGACTATAACAAACCCTCTCTTCCTTACTACGCTTGAAAACGAAGACAGTGTTTTCTCCACATCAAAATCACCATATGGTTTTGTATTCTGGAGGTATCTAAAGATTTCCATAAGTTCATCCTTTCTTCTTGTTGGAGGCACAAAGAACGATGAAGTAGTAAAAAGAGAAACTCTGTCTTTTTGAGTATGGAAAAGGTAAAGGAGTGTACCAGCAAGTAATATGCTATTGTGAAACTTGTCCTCGTAAGCCATTGAGCCACTCGTATCAAGAAATAAATAGGCATCAAGCTCTGTTTCTTCGGTAAATTTTTTTACCATAAACCTATCTGTCCTGGCATACACCTTCCAGTCAACAAAACGTATATCATCACCTGCTTCATAGGGTCGGTGTTCCGTAAACTCAACTGAATAGCCAGGAGTTATGCTCCTGTGTTTACCCTGATATAGGCCATCCACAAGGAATTTACTCTTTATAAAAAGATTTCCAAACTTCTCGGCAAATGTTGCTATATCCATGATTTAAACTCCACAAAAGAATCTTCCCTTCCAGCAAGTCTCCCTATACCTAATGTAAGGGTATACCTACCTGTATCCATTTTAACCGTCACATGCCATTCCCTGAACCCTCTACCAAAGATAAAATGGACACTCTCTCCACAATAAACGGACACATTTCTTTTTTTAGCAACTCTAAACGAGCCATCTGTTGCAAGTTCCATGCTGGAAAGAGGTTTATATAGAGAATCTCCTGAAAATTCTCCAATTTGTCTGTACTTTAGAAGAAATCCAAATGTATAACTCGAGTCTCCTCCACTTACATATAGGCTATTTTTCCAGTATCGCTGATAATAGCCTTTCTTATTGCTGTATATAGGCAATTCCATCCCTGCAAATAACTGCCCACTATAACTTATCCTGCTTTTATAAAATTCATAGATCGGAGCATCGTATTCTAAAATGTAATTCTCCTCCATGTCAGAATTGCCCTCATATTCTCTTTTAATATAGTTTATATCTGTTCGAGTGTATTTGAATGAAAATGCTCCAATGCCGCCTGATATGGATAGCAATCTCTCATCCCTATCAAGAGGTATAAGACCCACAAAATCGTATCTTTTCATCAATATATCTGCATCAATGTATAGTTTTTGATAGTAAGCCCTGCCTGTTATTCCATACTTTAAGATTTCTTCTCTTCCTCCTGAATAATAAATCTTCAACTTCTTCTGCATATTTATTTCTGCATTGATACCAAAATGATCACTTCCTTGCCATCGTTCTTTTAATCTACCACCTGCGTTTAAATCTCTGAAATTCAAATTCAGCATTTTTGAACTCCTCTGAGATGTCACATCTCCGAAAAGAACAAGATTCACTCCCTTTAAAGATGCATAGAGATTCAAATATGCGTTACTTTTTCTTCTGTTATCCTTCTCGTGTATACCATAAGGCACATCAAAAAGCGTAAAAAACATCCCTCCATTTATTTTTTTATTACCACTCTCATACTCCATCTTAACTCCGGCAGAATGTTTCTTATATACATCAAACCTGCTTAAAGCAATGTCTAACATTGAATTCAATTTACCTGCATGAAATATTTTATATGCAGTAAGACCGTATCCCAGATTGGATATACTGCTGTCTTTTCTGATGTTGACTGCTTCAACATAGGTTCTTAGATTTAACAAGCCTGGTGTATAGGACAAGGAAAGTCTTCCACCTTTACTTTCACCCATCTCGGAAGATACTTTTTCAATTTTTTTATCTAACGAGGTTGAAAGAGAAAAACCTCTTCTTAAGTTTTTTGAAACAGATAGAGTGAAAACCCTTGTATTTCTTTCTGTCCTCTGATTTCTATTTAAAAAAATGCTTGAGTAAAAATAGGTATTATCCTCATAATGCTTTATATCTCCGCTAAAATACAGTGAATAACTGGTCACATTGAGACTGTAAACAAATCCTGTAATAAAGAGATAAATTACACTCACATACTGAGTTCTTGTTCTTTATAGAGTTCCACAAGAAGAGGGATGTATCTTTTGACAACATTTAAGGCTTCATGAGGATTTGTGTCCACACCTACGAGAAGGAATACGGCATATGAATCCACGTGAAGAGGCACCATTATCACATGATCATACTTATCTGTTATAATCATGTCAATAAAATCTCTCGCTTTCTCATTTCCCTGAGTAACAACTTCCATCGCCTCCATAGCAGATTTCAATATACCTCCATAAAGAGTAGCCGAAGCATGAAAGGTTTTCCCCTCAAGGATTGTTTCTGTTTCAAGCGGGGCACCCTCCTCGTAATCAAAAACCATGGCACCGATAAATCCCGGTATTTCCGCCCTTATATGCTTTAAAACCTCTTTAGGAGTGAATTTAGGCCTCGCAGCAGCCTCCTGTAACATCTCATCCTGTTCTCGGACGACATCAAGAAGTAGAACGTCCAGAGGCACATCAATGGTCGTTTCTATAGGTTCATCCGGCTTTGGATAGGCAACCTCAAATATGCCATTTTCCCATCTCATAATCTCTTTAAATGCTTCCACTCCTCGCTTGGACCCCGTCTTAGCATCCACAACTGCACCTGCCATAAAATACAGCGTTCCTTCTTTAAAGGTTTTAACATCCCTTATTTTAATTATAATATCCCTTCCCATCAGGGAAAAAGCCTGAACAAGGTCTCTTAAATCTACCCCCTCAAGGTTTCCCTTAAACCCCTCTGTTCCTTTCTCCTCAACTGGTTTGGGTTTAAGCAGATTATCCACTGCTTCAATGATTTTTGAAACATTTTCTTCAATATCATTACTCTTATTTATGAACAGGTCGGCTCCCTTTTTCTTAACTGATTTTTCTATTGTAGAACCCTTTATATCTGTGAACACTATAATCTTGGCGCCAGGCTGATTCTGCTTGATGTTTACAACGAGGTCTACTCCGTTTCTATCTGGTAGTATTAGTTCCATTATTACCACATCAGGTTTCAAAAAATGCAACGCATCATCGGCTTCTTCAAAATTCTCGGCTCCAAGAGCCTGATACCCTCTATCCCTCAATGCATCAATCAATTTGCTTTGTAATTCCTTTTCCGGTTCAACAACAAGAACTTTCTTTTTCATTGTCTTTCTCCTTGAAATTTGTTGAACAATAAAATGCTATCTCTTCCACTTTTAAGTGTTAATTTTATTATATACATTCCGTCTGGTAAAGCATCCAGATTATAGTTAACCATACCATCACCTTTGAAATATCTTACAAGCCTTCCATCTACCGTAAATACTCTCATTGAATTTATATCTTTGATAATTCCACTCGCAGGACCTCTAAAATACACCGTTTTTGCATTCTTCTCCAGATTTTTTTTGCCAATCGACAAAAGTTTTCTCAAGAAAGTGAGCATGTACTCCTTTTTGAGGTCCCTCAGTTTAAATGGAAAAACTCCTATATTGTCATAGAGGGCAACAAACCCCACTGTATCACCAGCAGGAGTTATAAAAACTACTTCTCTTTCTCCACCATTTGAAATTTTCAAAGAAACCTGTTTTGAGAGTTCGTAAAAACCATAAGGCCCAATAATGAAATTATACGGCATGGTAGGGTCACACTCTGAGATTCTCTCACACACAAACTCCCCAGAATAGATAACCCTTGTGGAATCTCCCACAACTACACCCGTGCCTGTTTCTGTATAAACCATTTTAGCGTTTATAGCACCTTCAAAGTCTTCGGAACATAATCTAATGAAGATACTATCTTTCACAACTCCATTTTCAACTATGTTTATATATTCACTGTCTCGTTTACTGCTAATGAGTACTATATCGGGGAAAAAATACCCAACTACTCTTTCAAAAATATTTTCTCCAACTTCTTCTGGTGAGAGTGAAGATACCACAACAGTTCCTCGCCCTAAGGGCATAGCATAACAAACTATCTGGTCTGACATGTAACCACTATCCGATACGGCTATATAATCTACAACCTTTCCTGTATCCGGTGTAAAGTATAAACGAGGCGGCTTTGCTCTGATATTAATCCCTGCAAAAATACCATGTCCTATTAGCGTAAGGGTATCCTGAATACCAATGATATCGGAGACCACCATCGGAACATTTTCAATAAGATATGAAGGACCATTTTCACTCTCCAAAAATAACAAAAGATTTCCACCCTTTTTAACGTACTGCAAGAGCGAGGTGTCAAAGACCTGTGCATTTTTCTGGCTTTTAAAATCTGCAACTACCACATCACAACCACTAAAATACGGTACTGTTACATGTTCAAAAGACACGCCTTCTTTATTTAAGTTTAGATTGTGGAAGAAGTTCTCAATCTTTCCGGTTCCACAAACAACATATGATAAAAGTAGCAAAATTGATAACATACGTCTATATATTGTACTTGTAGATCACATCAAGAATTGTCTTCTTGTATTTTTCAAGTGTCTGCTCATTTTGCATTAATCTATTTTCTGCAAGTTCCTGCAACATATGTCTTGCTTTCTCATCACCAAAAATTAACTCCATAAAATCACTATCTGAGAATTGTAATACTTCGGTTGGAGCAAGAGCAATGACAGTAGCACTTCTTGGGATATTGTAAATTATGCCTATTTCCCCGAAGAATTCTCCTTTACCCTTTAAATTTCCCATAACCTCCTCATTTTTCCTGTCAACTTCAAGAATAATCCCCACCAGACCTTCCTTTATAATGTAAAATTTGTCACTATTTTCTCCCTGCCTGATAATGACTTCCTTTTCATCGTATTTTTTAATCCTGGCTCTCTCTGCTATCTCTCTGAGCCTATCTTCAGACATGTGCTTCAAAAGAGGCACCTTTTTCAGAAAGTCTATCATACCATCCCTCCTTTAAAGTTTTTTAAGCACTCTGGAGCGTGAATTTATATAGTTATCTTTTAACTCAACGTTATCCTCAAACATATGTTCAAAGAGTTCAAAAGCCTTATCCCTCTTGCCAAGAATATAATAAATCCAGAAGAGTACCTCAAAATATTCCTCTTTTTCTGCAATTTCTCCGGCTTCTTTTAGAAAAGGATCACCATCACCGCCCCTATTCATTATATATTTTGCAAGATTCAAGAGAAGCGAGGATTGATAATACCCATTCTTTATGTTCCTTATGGAATCATATGCACGCTCATAGTTTCCGTTCAATAGTTCTTTCAGACTCTTATTAAACATTATCATCCACCCAGCATCTATATAATCATAATCATTTAATAACGTAGAATCAAGGTTTTCTGCCTCTTTTAAAGTAGTAAATGAGGAAACGATATCAATATAAGGGGTTTTCTTTAAAGGAGTGTAATTTTCCCCCATTAAAAATAGATAAAATTCATCTTTTAGTTCTGGGTCATCAAGAGTACTTATTATATCCCATGCCTTTTTGTAGAGACCAAGTCTGAGAAGATATCGTGCCTCGCTCGTTAGTATACGTTTTTCCAGCCCCTTGAGATTCACATTTTTATTTTCTAAAAGACCATTCAAATACTCAATGGCTTTTTTATACCGCCCGGTATAGGCAAACAAAGTTGAAATTTCAAGAACTGACGAAGCAGCAATTTCATTTTCTCCGTGGATGAGTTCACTTAAAATTTCTTCTGCCCTTTCAATGTTCCCATCTCTAAACTCTGATCTTGCAAGCAAAAACTTTGCTCTCTCATTCCGTTCTTTGTATTTAAGGGCATCCTCTGCATACTTTTTAGCCACCCTGACCTGACCAAAAGACAATTCTACTTCGGCCATTTTCGTTATTACATCAGAGAGCAGGTTTCTGTCACCAACATTCTTCGCAATGATATAGGCTTCTTCTAAAAGCCCGTGTGCGCGGTTAGGATTGTCCTCCATCGTATAACCTGATGCTCGTAAAAATAGGTACCTTGCCTTTCTGAATCCGTCAAGCCAGTCGGCATCAATAGATTCAAGCACTTCAATCAGTTTTTTTACATCGTGCTTTTTCATATATATACTTGCCATTTCAAGAAGAATATCACTTGCAAGTTCCCTTTGAGCAGATTTTTCAGCAAATCTACGGGCATCCTTTAAATACATAAGAGCAGATCCCATTTGCCCATAACTGGCATTGAAAACACCTGCCGTATATAGAATTCTGGACAGGAGATCCTCATCGCCAATACTTTTTGCTATGCTTATTGCCTCTTTTAAATACTCCTGGGCCTTCTGAATGTCTCCATTTTTAATGGCTGAATCTTTTAACTCTAACAAGATATTTACTCTTTCCCTGTCTGTGGGCTCAAGGGTCAAAAGATATTCAAGTATGACACTTCTACTCAAGGTATCTTTATCTATGCTATCTTTGAATTTATTTAACTCTCTGAAGATGGCTCTCTTCTCCCCCATTATCTCAAAATACCACATCTTCAAAAGGGGTGAAATCTCCTCCTCCATTCTTTCCAAAAGCCTTTTTATATCACCCCTGGGGAATCTTTCGAGATATCTTCTTTTTATTTCAGATGAGACCACTTCAATACGCGGCCCTACTCTGACAATACCATGCCTTGCCAGCCGCAAAATTGAATGAAAATACCTGTTAACATTATAGGTATATCCCTGATTAAGAACCAGCGACAAAAGAGCCTCTCTCTCACCTGGAGATAAACTCTCAAAAAATATTTCATATAGAGAATCAAGACCTCTTATTTTACCAAGTTGAGACATTGCTAAAGGACTAAGGTATACCACATCTTCGCCAAAAATGAGATACTTTTTAAAGGAAAGAATACTGAAAATATCAACAATATTTGCATAGTTTTCTGGCTCAAGCCCTGTTATGAAATCAATAAGCGCTTTGTCTGGTTTTCTATTCCCGGAAAGAGCCTTAAAAATCTTGAGCGCAAGTGAAGTTGAGAACTCATCAAAAATAACCTCTTTAGCACCATCCCACTCAATATCACCCTCAAGCAGCCATATAGTATTATTTGACCGAGAAAACTCCAGAAATTTTGAAATTTTACTTTTGCTGTCTCCATCCATATACTGGACATTCTCAATGAATATAGTTTTTTTCCTCGTATCATTTAATATATTGTCCAGAAACCTTAACGTATCTTCCTCGTTTTTTCGAGTTATATAAAACTCAAAAGACTCAGCCACCAATTCAATGGCACTTAAGGGACTAAATTGCATAAAAGGTTGTAACCTTACATGCACAATCATATCAAAATCATGAGAGAGTAAAATATCAACAGCAGAACGTGTCTTTCCGAGACCGTCTCTGCCTCTCAGTACTATTATACCGGAACCGCCGTTGTCCAAAACGGATTTTACGGGGTTTTGCCCCTGATATTCAGGAACATAATGAAAAACAAAATTCTCTCTTATGTTTCTGACCTTTAGGTATCTATCATCTATAATATCTACCATGACATTGTGATAGAGGTAAGAATAGATTTCCTCATCCATATAAATGCCTTCGGTAAAGGTATGAAGATTTGAAAAAAATTCTTCGAATGCATCTGTATCCACCATTACGTATTCTCTTCCCTTTACATTCGTATACCTGAAAAAACCTCTACCTTTAGATATATATACGGATTCAATAAATTCAAGATTTTTCAACCTTTGCGCCAGAAAAAGTGCATTGTCAATATCAGAAGGATAACTTCTAAAAATATCAAAACAAAGGATTATACCATCAGGAAATACATCCAGAACCTCTGCTTTAAATGGAAAAGATTCTTCATTTATAGATTTCAAAACGCGTTCAAATGGAACATAGTTTTTCTTTGAAGTTCTTAAAAACAGCAAAACCGGTGTTATATCAATATCCTGTGATATGTTTTCCTGCCTTAAAGAAATTAATTTTTTAGAGATACACTCAGGGAAACTCTTCAGTTCTTTTTCATTCATTTATAACCAATCCCCTTATATCGTCCAACGATTTGCCCTTTTTTAACAAATAATCCTTTATACTACCTGCAAGGTCAAATATCTCAAAGGGCTTAATAAAATTCATTGTCCCAACTTCTACAAGATGCGCCCCTGCAAGAATATATCTTATCACATCATCTGCGGAGAACACACCTCCAGAGGCAATGATAGGAAAATTTCTAAACTTTCTTCTGACTTCGCTCACTATGTAAAGTGTTATCGGTAAAATAGCAGGTCCTGAAAGTCCTCCATGTCCTTTTGCAAGAGAAAAACTCATAGAATCCACATCTATATAGGTTGCTTTATAGGTATTGCATAATACTACCCCATCAAACCCGCTTTCAATAACTACTTTAACAAGGTCTTTTATCCTGTAAACATCAGGAGGGAGTTTTGCCCATAAAATTCTATCTGTGATACTTCTCAAGCGTACAAGCAACCCTGACATAACACTCAGATCCTGAGCAAACTCTTCTCCCCCTCTATCCACGTTTGGACAGGACAGATTAATCTCAAAAACTCTTATATCCGTCCTCTCAACAAGGGCTTTGAGGACCTTAACGTATTCTTCTTCACTTTCTCCTGAAACACTCACTATTACCTCAGTGGGTAGTTCTCTTAAGATAGGATAAGTATTGTTAATAAAACTCTCAACACCTTCGTTCTCAAGACCTATTGAATTAATTAACCCACATGGTGTCTCTTTCAATCTTGGAAATGGATTACCCACACGAGGCTTGAAGGTAACTGTTTTAGGAATAATACCCCCAAGTTTAGAAAGGTCAAAACTCTCTTTAAGTTCTATACCCTTACCAAAGGTCCCTGCTGCTGTGATTACAGGGTTTTTAAAGGTTATACCTTTTAAAGTAACCTCAAGCATCAGGTTAAATTATACTGTCCTGCCTCATCCATTACATGTTTTGCAACAAAAACAGGTATATCTTTTCTCACTGCAATTGCAATGGAATCTGATGGTCTTGCGTCAATCGAATATAAAAACTCCCCCCTCCTCATAACTATTCTTGCATAAAAGGTATTTTTTACAAGGTCATTAATTACAACTCTTTGAATGTTAACATCGAGAGCATCAAGAAGAATAAGGATTAAATCATGTGTGAGGGGTCTTGGGGGATTAATCTTCTCAAGAGCGAATAAGATTGATTGAGCCTCAGCAAAGCCAATAGAAATGGGGAGGTAAACCTCCCCATTTATTTTCTTTAAAAGTACAAAGGGTCCGCCTAAACTTTCATCTACAACAACTTTTTCGACACTTACCGGAATTAAATCATTCACCCTCAGGAGTAACCTCTACCTTGAGAATTGCTCTCACTTCAGGGTGAAGACGCATCTCAATCTCATGGGTTCCCAGGCTCCTTATAGCATCTTCCATATGTATCATCCCTTTCTCCACGTGAATACCGTGTTCTTTAAGTCCATTCAGAATATCAATAGAACTTATTGCACCAAACAGTTTTCCCTCTTCGCCAGCTTTTGCTGTGAGTTTAAGTTTGAATTTTTCTATCTTTTCCTTGAGTTTTAATGCTCTATTCTTTTCTTTCTCTCTTTTGTTTTTCTGCTGAGCCTCGAGTGCTTCAAAAGTTCTTAAATTTGACTTAGTCGCCTGGAGTGCAAAGCCTTTTGGTATAAGGTAATTTCTTGCAAACCCATCTTTAACTTCTTTAATCTCACCTCTTTTCCCGACATTCTCAACATCTTTAAGCAAAATAATCTTCATTTTACTCCTCCTCTCTTAGAGATAGTAGTCTTCAACATAGGGTAACAATGCCATCTGTCTTGCTCTCTTTATCGCACGAGTTAACTGTCTCTGGTGATACGCGCACGTCCCGGTTGATCTTCTTGGTAAAATTTTACCCCTTCTTGTCATATACTTTCTAAGGGTTTCAAAATCTTTATAATCAATCTCTTTAATTCCCTTTGCACAAAATTCACATGAATTTCTTCTTGCCATAATTTAACCTCCTTTTAATTAAAAACTAACATCATCCGGAAGAGTATCTTCCGGAGGCTCTTCATTTAAATCCTCTTCAACAACTTCACCAGAGGCCTCTCTCTTTTCAAGAAATTGCACCGTTCTTGCAACAACCTCAACCATTTGTCTTTTCTGTTCATCCTGCGTGGTCCATTCGCGAAGACGCAAATACCCCTGCACAATAACAGGACTGCCCTTCCTGAGTGTTTCATGGACTCTTTCTGCAAGGGCTCCCCACGTTGTAACATCGATGTAAAGCGTCTCCTTCTGCCATTCCCCTCCTGAATCTCTAAAATTTCTGTCCACTGCAAGTCTAAACTTCGTCAGTGGCCTACCCTGAAGAGTATACCTCATTTCAGGGTCCCTTACAAGCCTGCCAGATAGTATTACTATATTTAAACTTGGCAGTTTTATATCAGCCATAAAATCACTTCCTTATTACCATGTACCTCAGAATCTCTTTTTTCCTGAGGTTCAGAATCTTTTTAAGACTATCTGCTATCTCTGGGGTTGTCTCAAAGTTAAGAACGTAGTAATAGGCTTCCTTGTGGTGCTGTATTTCGTATGCCATTTCCCTTTTTCCCCATTCATCAACATTCTCCACCGTCCCATCCTCTTCAACCTTTTCCTTTATAAGGTTGATTATATCTTCCCTGACCTGGTCATCCACGTCAGGGTTCAGGATTACCATCATCTCATACTTACGCTTTTTCATATTTTACCTCCTTGGACCCTTTTTGTTTTTATTAGGGGGACCATACGGTCCGGATTCAGTTAAATATTATAAGTCATTGAGTTTGAAAACACAAGAAAAATAAAAGGGTCCCGATTTCGGGACCCTCAGGATTTACTATATTCAAAGTTTAACTACTTCACAACAATGAATTTGAATGTTCTTTCCACATTATTTGCACTCAAAACTGCAAAATACATGCCTCTACCCACACGAGTGAGGGAAATAGAATTCTCACCCTTCTTATAACTTCCCGAGTGTTGTTCCACGAGACTTCCTTTTATATCGTAAATCTTCAGGTTAATAACCCTGTCACTTGAAAGTGTGAACTTGAGTGTACCATTTAAATAGATCATACCGGAATACCTTTTATCTGAAGAGAGCCCTTCCTTAATACCTGATGAGATATCCGGGGTGGACGTCACAGCAATATTGCCTCCATTGTAATATTCCATCCATACAATAGAAGTGATATAAGGGTCAGAAACAAGCCCGGTTGAAACTGTGGTATTGTCAATCGCATAAAATGACCTTGGTGTAGCATAATCCCAGATATTATTACCTGTGAGAGAACCGAGAGAATCCCCCATAAAGTACTCGTTAGATTCAGTGCCCAACCAGTAGCCCGAACTGTCTATTAATCTGGTATTGTTTTCCGCTCGTTTTGCGGCTATCGAATAATTACTATCACCATCCATATCTATAAAATACGCTACATGATAAAAATCCGTGACACCTGGAACCTCATCTGTCCACTCACCATCTGTAGTAACACGAGGGCTGTTAACAAGGGGATATGAGATGTTATCCATTATAAAAAAGTGACTGAAAGAAGAATCCACAATATTCGGTGTAAACCATCCTCTTATAGAGCGATGGTCAGCTGAATACTGCGCCTCATATACTATCATGGTACTGGTGAGAGTTATAGAATGACTACCTGAAATGTCCGCATCATCCACCAATCTATCGTAAGGATCCACGAGTTGTGTAGTACTCCACGTACCACTCAAACCACTTGCTGAAGTAATAACGGTTAAATTATTTGTATCAGGAAGAGAGGTTACATATAAAAACCTATCCTGCCCTGCCCCACCATTGTTGCCCTGAGCACCTTTGGGAGCACCACTAAAATTACCTGTCCAGGGAGATACGTAGACAGAGGCCCATGTGTCTCCATGATCTGTACTTTCCAGGATAACATCGTTGCCAGTTGAATTATTATGATAAAATAGGCATATTCTATCACTGGAATAAGTATATTCTACCGAGAGCTGTGGCTGAGAAGCAACATCTGTGCTATCATCGCCCCAGACATAATTCCAGTCTGCCGGATTATTAAGGTCATTATACCTTACAAACAAAACCGACCCGTTGTTATATCCTGAATATGCAGCAATTAACAGAGCGTTATTCTGAACATCGTAAACCATTGAACTGGGAAAATTTTGATACCCGGGGTAATAGAAACCACCCCAGTAACTCCATGACACACCCCTGTCCGATGAACGATATACGGTTATATAATCTTCTGAAAGATGTCTTACCACAGCAGCAAAGAGATAAGTGTCAGCCTGACATATCAGAGGGTTGCTGGTGTTGTCACCTGTAGAATCCTGCACCCATTCATTGACCCAACCGTTACCATCAGAAAGTGGTGAATAATCGCTTGTATTATTTTTCGAAGTTAAAGGAATCAGAGCAGGTCCTTTTCCAGTGAAAACATGAGATTTTCTATATTCAATGAGCCTTTCAGCGTCACCAATCATCTCATCAATATGAGCAGCGAGACTGGCATTATCTTTATTCTCTTTTAATCTCTCGATCATTTTTGTTGCTGCGGTGTAAAAGTCTTCACCCCCATCCTCTCTGTTTGGGTCACTTTTGAAATCACCAATACTGGATTTTATGGTATTGAGCCTATCTGTAAACTCATTTATCTTAGCCGTTTTCTCGATTGTAGAGAGGTTGCTCCACTCCGTCTCAAAGAGCATTTTGCTCTCTGTCCATCCAGGCCTGACCCGGACATCTTTTTTTATCATAGCATCCTGTGCCCAAAGTCCTGTTACCAGAAACAGCACAAGAACGCCAATGCTTTTTACTTTTTTATACATATCTCCCTCCAGGGATTTATGAAGAGAATTAATTCAAACGCGGTATTGCTTTTGAATCCCCCTCCACTGGATATTATACCCCCTAACAGGGACTTAAGCAAGAACTTTAACGTTTAAAAAACTATAATCTTTAAAAGTCTTAAACCATTACCGGTTCTTATACGTATCATGTAAACTGTATTTTCAGGCAATACATGCACAAAAACGCCATTATTAACCATCTCTTTCTTTACAATCACTCTACCGTTTATGTCAAAAATTTCAACAACATCCCCGCGTTTCAGTCTCCCGAGTTTTAATGTCCTGTTGTAAACTAAAGCGTGTATATTTTTATTTAAATCGTCCTTTTCTCCAATAGAGGTGGGCACAAACTCATAAGCACCTATATCTATCGTTCCATAAACCGTTCTTGTCTCATAAGAACAGTGCTTCACATACTGATAATCCACAGTATAATCGGGAATACACGCATCATTCAATTCTGCCCCGGCATTGATACATGGAGATGAATCTGAAAGGTGGAAATCTTCATTCAGAAAATCAACAAAATAAGGGGAATTATTTTCAATATTCATGCCGGAATCAATTACAGCGCCATTAAAATTACTGCCCTCATGAGAATTCACCCATCCCGCCTTAATAAAATTATTCTTCATAACAAGTATACCGTTTGCATCAAGCATTGCAAGATAACTTCCGTTCTGGGTTGTATAAACAATGTTATTTCGCATATCACAATGTTCATCATTGGTTGATAGATTCATAAGTGTGGTATTACCACTCCTTTTTGAAATTATTGTGTTGTTATAAAGATATAGAGTACCTTTCCTGTAAGTATCTGTGTCCCCTCCATCACCGCCATAGTGAATTATCTGGCTGTTGCCCTCGTCCGAATCTTCATAGAGTATATTTCCATATACATAAGTTTTTCTATACTCCGGTAAATCGTAGAGTTCAGGATAATCTGATTCTACAAGGTCGAGTTGTCTGTTACCACCTTCTATCCAATTATATCTAATAACAGTTCCGGCCGAACGATCCTTTAGATTATTTCCAAGACAACCTGCTCTGAGATGTCCATAATAATTGAATTGAAATATTATACCCTTTGATTCTGTATAACTGTTATGCACGTAAATACTGTTCTCCATCCCATTATCGTATATATAATTTCCCTCTATTGTTATATCTGACGCTGCATGACACGTAAAAATCCCATTTGCACAATCATGTATGATGCAGTTACGTATGGTAATATGGTCACCGTAGATAACATCAATTGCCGCGGCATTGCTTGAATACGTCTGCTCGTTTCCCGAATCATCATAGAATGTATAAGGAGGCCTTGCATGTACAAACTCAAGGTTTTCAATGATTATATACCTTGGTGTATCAGAGGGATAGTCCGAGCCACCAACGTTTATAATAGCCCTCTCTTCTGACCAATAATCAAGTTCCTGTCTTGTACTTGCGCTATCTCCATCAATAACCGGCAAATTACCATTTACATCAGGAACGCCTAAAAATATAATAGGAGAATCCACTGTTCCACTTCTTCCTATTACCCACTTTTCTCTATAAGGCTCTGTTCTCGCATATATCAGTACTGTATCCCCGGGCATTAATGTTTCGAGTGGGACATTCCCTATATTATCATACTGATATCCAGGTCCTACTTCAAATACACGAGCCCCGAGCGAAGAAAAACATAAGAATAAGAATACGATCATTCTATTTTTATTGTACATATTCCCCTCCTCACGGTTTTATCCCCCAAATATATACACAAAATATCAAACTCCAATTTTAATTTTACAATAAACCATGAAAAAATCAAAATTGCGTCGTTTTGCTTTATCATCTCCGAGTGTGACTTTTATAAACACACATCATCCACCACTCTGATAATATTTCAAAAAATAATGAAAGAACACATATCCGGATATCAGGAAAAACAATGAGGCAATAAACATAAAAATGAGCATCTGGGTCTTGTAGAGTGAGAGATAGGGATACGTAGCAAGAAATCCTATGGGTATAAGAAAAGTAAATATTACCCTTAGAGACTTTGGATATATGGTAATGGGATACTGTCCCAGTTCCAGAACTTCGTAAAACGCCTCAAAAACGCTTCTTCTTCCATATAACAGAAAGGAAATTGAAACGAGAAAATAGGCGAAACCACTTAAAATTAGAAATCCGAGCAGGGTTGCGATAATAATCTTGACCAAACCGAGAATACTAATACCACCACCTGTAACAAATCCTGTAGCCATAATAACAATACCCGTTATTACAGTGATTATTTCCATTATCTGACCGGGAATTTCTTTGAGCGTAATGTAGAGAATGGGATTTGAAGGAAGGGTAAGTATGACATCAAGGTTCCTTGACCATATATATTTTTCCTGAAACCAGATAAGGTAAGCGAACGCAAGATGAAAAAGCCCGGAAACAACCTGAAATATACCAAAAATTACGAGAACCTCTGAAAATTTTAATCCATAAATTGCAGGAACCTTGAGAAAAATCACCCTCAAAAACACTATATACAGCAATTGGTAAAGGAAAATAACGGTAAAATACAGAATAAAATTGGATTTCTCTGAAAAGAAATCCAGTAGGGAGAATCTCAAAACCTTAAAAATGCTTTGAATTCTCATCCTCCATAGCCCTCTGCCGTTTCTCTTAATCTTTCAAATATAAGGATAGAAGAGAAGGTCATGAGAAATGTCCAGAAGAGAAATATTATTATATCCTCTTTTGTAAAACCCTTACCAAGGAGTATATTCGCAGGGAAATAAACCGTATAGGCAAAGGGCAAACGTGTAATAAAACCCTGTATGACTTCCGGAAGGAATGAAAGAGGGAAAAGCCTTCCGCCTGTCAATCCTCCCAAAAACCTTACCACTTCGGTGATTCCGGCAATCTTTACGAAACGAAACACAAGGCTTCCAACTATGAAATACATGGAAAAATTCAGGGTAAAAGCGAGAAATAGAGATGGGATGAAAAAGAGCACATTAATCAGTTTAACTTTTATACCTCCCAGAATATATAAGATGAGATTTGCTATAATGAATTGAAGGCTGAAAGCAAGCCTCTGTCCCAGGTTTTTAAAGTATTCAAAAAAGTAGTAATCCACCGGCAAAACAAGTTCGGTTGTGATAGTGCCTTTTATATACGAACTTTCCATCTTATAAGGAAATGAGCCTGCATCTACAAAGGTAGAGATAAACCCGACTACAAAGATATAGGCAACTATCATTGAGAATGTATATCCTCCAACTTCTCTCTCATGGGAAAAAACATACTTAAAGAGGAAAAACTGGATAAAAAGAATCGTAAATGGCCGTATACTCATTATAATAAAATCACTTAAGGAAATTAGTGAATCTTTAAAGGAATAAAAGGCTATATTCAAATACTTCACGCACTGAAGCTCCTTCTAAGTATTTCAGAAAGGTCCTTTTCCTTTATTAAAATCTCATAATCTTGAAAAGATACAAGTTTATTGAGCACACGTGGCATCTCTTCATCTCTTATCGCAAGATGGAGATTTACACCTTCAATCCTCTTAACAAATCCGGAGAGTTCCTGCTTAGCCTTTTCAAACTCCGTATAATTCCTGAACCTGAGAACAACATCTTTTTCTTCCACTCCAAATCTTCTTTTAAATTCCGGGAAGCCTCCGTCAAAAACCACTTTCCCTTTATTTATCAATATCACTCTCTCTGCAAGTTCTTTTATGTCTTCTACGTTGTGGCTTGTAATGAGTATGGAGGTTCCCCTGGTTTTATTTATATCCTTTAAAAGCTCGTACATCTCATACCTTGAAATAATATCAACACCTATGGTGGGCTCATCAAGAATTAGCATTTCAGGGTCATGTAGCAACGTGCCAATAAGTTCACTCTTTGTTCGCTCTCCAAGAGAAAACTCACGCAGTCTTTTATCCAGTAAATGTCCTACATTCAATCTTTCCGCGTAGTAAAACACTTTCTTCTTTATATCTTTCTCGGGAAGCCCATAAATATGACCAAGTAATAAAAAAGCATCCTGCAATTTAATATTCTCCATAAGCTTTGTTTTGTTTCCAAACATCACACCTATCTTTTTGAGATATTCTTTTCTCATCTTGAATATATTCTGCCTGTGGAACAACACTTTCCCGCTATCCGGATATAAGACCGTACTCATTATTTTACATGTCGTGGTTTTACCTGACCCGTTTGGACCAAGATAAGCAATGCGCTCTTTTTCTTTTAGCTCAAAGGAAACCCCATCCAGAGCCAGAGTATCACTTTTACGATATTTTTTGGAGACTTTAATAAATTCCATTAACACCGTCATTCTGAATCTTCCTGCTATATCTTCTTCAAAGACCTATAAGGCGATTCAGCCAATCCACACGATCCCTGGTAATATTTTATACTCTGCAAAAGATTAATGCATAACACAGGAAATCCATAATAAAGACCAACCAGAGTTATCTAATACAAGATAAATGAAAATAAAATTGCAAAGGTGTTCATAAAGCCTTATAATCTCTATATTACACAGCACAAAACATAAGGAGAGCATGTGAACCTTTTTATTTTATTTATTCTATCCTTCGTGGCTTCGTTTATATTTGCCTTAGGTGGTGTTGGTGCTGCTATTGTGCTTATACCTATTCTTGTATCCTTTGGTATTCCAATAAACGCAGCAAAGCCCGTTGGATTGTTCTATAACACAGTGTCCCTTTCAAGCGCAAGTATTCACAATTTCAAGAATAAAAGACTTGATATTAAGATTGGAATTCCCATAATAGTTTCTTCCTTTGTTTTTGCAGCCGTGGGTGCATACATATCAAAGTTTATCCCTACCAGAATCATCCTCTACCTTTTTATAGCATTTCTCCTCTTCTCCTCTTACAAGTTCATCACTCACAGAAAAAAAGATGGAGAAAAACATAGAGAAGACGCACCTTTTTTCAGACTTTCACTTATAGGAATGATAGCAGGTCTGCTCTCCGGACTACTGGGTGTCGGCGGAGGAGGCATAATCTCTCCTCTTATGCTCATGATGGGATACAGTCCCAAGAAAATTGCCACAGTCACCGCATTTGTAGTTCCATTCTCATCCTTCTCAGGTTTCTTAACTTACTGGTCTATGGGAGCCGTACGGTGGATAATACTATTAGTTGCGTCTTTTGGTGGAATTTTAGGCGCTGTGTTTGGAACTCACGTAATGCACAATCATCTTGACCATAAAACCGTAAAGATTATACTCGGCGTTATTCTCCTTTTACTTGCAATTAAATTGCTAATAAAAATTCTATAAAGTAGACACTACAGGTATATCCCGCATATACGAATTACTCCAGAGGACTTACTTTAAAAAGAAATGGTGAATTTTAATCGCAATTCCAACTTAATGGTGAGCCTCAAGCCAGTTTTTACCAATACCAAAATCTACTTTCAATGGAACCTTGAGAGAAACGACATTTTCCATAATATCTTTAATTTTTCGAGCAAATTCCTCTGCTATATCCTCTCTAACTTCAAAAACAAGTTCATCATGAACCTGCAGTATGAGATGGGCATCTATATTTTCTTTCTCAATATACCTGTCCACTTCCACCATTGCCTTTTTTATTATATCAGCCGCACTACCCTGTACAGGCGTATTAATTGCAAGCCTCTTACCAGCTTCCCTTATATTGTTGTTTGGGCTTTTTAGTTCAGGTATCCTCCTTATTCTTCCAAAAATCGTGGTAGTATATCCTTTTTCTTCGGTGTCTTTTAAAATCTTTGTTATCCAATCATGGATACCCGGGTATATCGCAAAGAAATTGTAGATAATCCCCTGTGCTTCTTCAACTGAAATATTCAGTTGTTTTGATAAACCATAAGGAGAGATGCCATAAATAATCCCGAAGTTTACAGTTTTTGCGATACGCCTCTCCGCCTGGGTAATCTCCTCTTTAGGTTTCTGAAAAATCAATGATGCGGTCTCTCTATGAATATCTTCATCCTTTTGAAATGCTTTTATCATGCTCTCTTCTCCTGAAAGATGTGCGGCAATTCTTAACTCTATCTGAGAGTAGTCAAAAGAGGCAATGAGATAATCCGAAGGCGCAATCACAGCCTTTCTTATTCTCTTACCAATATCTGAGCGAACCGGTAGATTCTGAAGATTTGGATTTGAGCACGAGAGACGACCTGTTGCCGTATGCATCTGGTTGAAAAGAGGATGTACCCTTCCTTCTTTATCTACAAGTTTAAAAAACGCATCTATATACGTGGATTTGATTTTATAGAGTTCTCTATAATCCAGAAGGAGTTTGACAAATTCATGCCTGTCCTTTAACTTTTCAAGAGTTTCCTGATCCGTAGAATAACCTGTTTTTGTCCTTTTTACAGGAGGCAATTTTAACTTTTCAAATAGAATTCTTGCTATTTGCTTTGGGGAATTGAGGTTTATCTCCTCTTCTGCTATTTCGTATAGTTTTTGAACAATACTATTGAGATTTTCCTCAATATCCTTCCCAAACTCTTTAAGATACTCAACATCTATCAGCGTACCGTGATGTTCCATTTTACCAAGAATGCGAGCAAGAGGAAGTTCTATCTCTCTGTAAAGACTCCAAAGTCCCATCTCTTTGAGAGACTTTATATACTCGTCTTTCAGTTCATATACCATTAAAGCGGTCTGAGCAGCAAGTTTTTCCTTATCTTTTGAAGGGAGAATAAGAAATTCTTCTACAAGGAATCTATCCCTTGTATAGTGCCCTCTCTCAGGCTCAAGAAGATAATCTGCAAGTGGAAGGTCAAATACAACGCCCTTTATATCGATCCCATATTTAATAAGTTTTTTGAATACATCCTTGTAATCAAATACGTATTTCTCAAGACTGTGATTCTTTAGAGCATCTTTTGCACTTTCCATCGTTAGTATATATCCTTTCTCAGAACCATCTACCAGATAGAGCTTATCCTGAACAATGTCAAAGGAAAATCCACCGAATGCGGAAAACGGGAAAACGGAGTGTTGTATAAATTCATAAGGCTCTTTCTCCTCAGCAAGTTCCTTCAAAAGACTTCCAAACTCAAGATACTTTAAAACCTTTGCAAGTTTCCTCTTTTCCGGCTTTCTTACGACTATCTCATCGAGAGAGACCTTTATGTCCACATCCTTCTTCAAAAGAACAAGTTTCTTGGAAAAAAAGCAGTCGTTCTTGTACTTTATGAGTTTTTCACGAATAGACGGCTCAATTTCATGAAGATGCTCATAAATATCCTCTATACTTTCATATTTTTCAAGTAGTTTTACAGCCGTTTTCTCCCCGATACCTTTAACACCTGGA
>JALVYB010000095.1 GCA_027038175.1 Caldifarciminota bacterium
TAATGAGGTTTATCACGGCAAGCCCCTTTCAGAAGAACAGCTTGACAGGGCACTCAGTGAACTTGGAATTGAAAATGACCTTGAAAAATACAGAAAGTTAAGAGAGAGCAAGAGGTTTCCTGTGTTTAACAGGAGACTCAAATTTGAGGTGAAACTCGATACAGGAGAACCTATTTTATATGGGAAGGATGAAAAACTCGATAATAGAACTGCCCTTGGAAAGGCGCTTTATGACGTGGCAAAAAATTCAGATTCAGATGAACACACAAAGATACTTGCCTTTGACTGTGACCTTATGGGTTCTGTAAAGCTCAACTATTTTGCAAAGGAATTTCCGCATCTATTTTTTGAGTCAGGTGTTACGGAACACAATACAGCCACTGTTGCAGGTGCAGCATCAACTCTTGGTTTTGTATCTGTGTGGGGAGATTTTGGTGTATTCGGAATTGATGAAACCTATAATCAGGCAAGACTCAATGATATCAACAAAACAAATTTGAAACTCTTCGTCACACATCTCGGGATTGATGTGGGCGAGGATGGTAAGACCCATCATTGCATAGATTATGTGGGCACACTCAAAAATCTCCATGGGTTCAAAGTCATAATTCCTGCAGACCCCAATCAAACAGACAGGGTTGTAAGATATGCACTTTCTCAGTACGGCAATTTTGCAGTGGGCGTTGGACGTTCTAAATTACCTATAATACTTGACCAGAATGGAAAAGAGTTTTTTGGAAAGGATTACGTGTATGAGTATGGAAAATTTGACGTGTTGAGAAAGGGAGAGGGGCTGGTAATCCTGGTATATGGTTCAACTGCCTACAGAGGAATTGAAGTGAGAGAACTTATGGAGAAAGAAGGGTATAATCCTGCTGTTTTAAATGTCGCATCTCCAGGGTATATTACAGACGAACTTCTTGAATTTTTAGAGGATTTTGATGTTGTGATTACCTATGAGGATCATAATGTTGATACAGGGCTTGCTGCAACACTCTCTCAGAGAATGCTTGAAAATGGCATATTTAAGAGACTTTTAAGGTTTGGACTCAGAAATTATGCCGTGTCTGGAAAAGCAGATGATGTGTATGATTTTATGGGGCTTTCACCCCATAAGGTGAAGGAGAGTATATTAATTTCTTTAAAGGAGGGGTAATATGTTTGCAGGTATATCCTGGCTTGTAGTAATAGCCATTGTAATACTCGCCTCTATGATTAGAATATTGAGGGAGTATGAGAGAGCAGTTATTTTCCGACTTGGAAGGTATGTGGGAGTGAAAGGGCCTGGTTTAATTCTTCTTATACCCTTTATTGATAAAATGGTGAAGGTATCGTTAAGGACCGTTGTATTGGACGTTCCTCCCCAGGATATTATAACAAAAGACAATGTATCAGTGAAAGTAAATGCTGTTGTGTATTTCAGAGTGGTATATCCAGAAAAGGCGGTTATAGAGGTTGAAAACTATCTATATGCTACAGAGCAGATAGCCCAGACGACTCTGAGGAGCATTTTAGGTGAGGCGGAACTTGATGAGCTCCTCTCTGCAAGGGAGAAACTCAATCACAAGTTGCAACAGATTATTGATGAGCAGACCGACCCATGGGGTATTAAGGTGAGTTCAGTAGAAATAAAACACGTTGATCTTCCACAGGATATGCAGAGAGCCATGGCAAGGCAGGCTGAGGCAGAAAGAGAGAGAAGGGCTAAAATCATTAATGCAGAGGGTGAGTATCAGGCTTCAAAGAAACTTGCAGAGGCTGCAGCAGTACTTGCAGAAAATCCAATAACAATACAGCTAAGATACCTGCAGACACTCTCTGAAATATCAACAGAGAATGCGGCTACCATAGTTTTCCCTGTGCCTGTGGAGTTCTTCAAGATATTTGAGAAAATGACAGATAAGGGGAACAAACAGGCGTAGGATAGGTGTTCGCAAGAGTTCTTTCTGGTTCAACAATAGGTGTTGAGGGTTATATTGTTGAGGTGGAAATAGATCTCACCTCAAAGATTCCTGGTTTTGTCATTGTTGGTCTTCCTGAGGGTGCTGTCAAGGAATCCAAAGAAAGGGTCCTTGCTGCTCTGAAAAATAGCGGATTTAAAATACCCCCAAAGAAGTTTACAGTTAATCTTGCACCTGCTGATATAAGAAAAGAGGGAAGTTTGTTTGATTTACCAATTGCCCTTGGCATACTCAAAGCACTTGATTATGTGAATATCCCGGATGATTTTCTTATAGTTGGAGAACTCTCTCTTGATGGTAAGATAAAGAGGGCAAAGGGTGTACTCTCTATTGTGTCTGACGCCGTTAAGAAAGGTATCAAAAAGTTCATTGTGCCGCCTCAGAATGCAGAAGAGGCAGGCCTTGTTGAGGGGGCTTTTATATATACTCCTTCCTCGCTTACGGAATCTGTGCTCTTCTTCAAAGGAGAAAAGGAATTATCACCTGTTCAGGTGGACAGGGTATCTTACTTTGAGCATCATCAGAACTATGGGGTTGATTTCAGCGAGGTCAAGGGGCAGGAAAGTGTAAAAAGAGCCCTTGAAATCGCGGCAGCCGGAGGGCACAATATTTTAATGATTGGACCTCCTGGCTCAGGTAAGACCATGCTTGCAAGGAGGTTGCCTACAATACTGCCAAGAATGACCCTTGATGAGGCTATAGAAACCACGAAGATACATTCAGTTGCAGGGCTTTTGAGAGAAAGCGGTATAGTTGCAACAAGACCGTTTCGTTCACCCCACCATACGGTTTCGCATGCTGGTTTAATAGGCGGTGGGTCGTACCCGAAACCTGGTGAGGTATCTCTTGCTCACAATGGGGTGTTGTTTCTTGATGAGTTGCCGGAGTTTTCTCAGAAAGTGATTGAAGTTTTAAGGCAGCCTATGGAGGACGGCGTTGTAACCATATCCAGAGCCAAACAATCTATAACGTTCCCGGCGCGTTTTATGCTTGTGGCAGCCATGAATCCATGTCCCTGTGGGTATCTAACCGACCCTTATCATAAATGTACATGCGCCCCGTCTGAAATCCGCAGATACCATTCCAAAATTTCCGGGCCTCTGCTTGATAGAATAGATATTCACATTGAAGTGCCTCCTGTGCGATTTGAAGAGTTGAAAAACAAAAAGGATGGCGAACCCTCACATGCGATAAGAGAAAGAGTTGAAAGGGCGAGAAAAATCCAGGAAAGTCGTTTTATGGGAAGAAAAATTCATTTTAATGCTCATATGGGACAGAAAGAGATTAAGGAATTCTGTCAACTGGATAATACCTCGGAGAATCTTTTGAAAATGGCAATGGAGAAAATGGGATTGTCTGCAAGAGCATATGCTCGTATATTGAAAGTGGCAAGGACAATTGCAGACCTTGAAGGAAGTGAGAATATAAAACCAAATCATGTACAGGAGGCTATATCCTATAGATCACTGGATCGTGAAGACTGGTATATGAGGAGTCTTGAGTTTTGAAAAGAGAGGCAGAAAAAGGGGCTATTCTTTATCTTATTTTGTTTTTTGTCCTTCTTCTTGTACCCCAGAGGAGTGTACATTCAGAATTGCAGAGAGCGGATATTATAGCTCATATATCTGGTTTTTTCCTCCTTTATTTTGTGCTGAGAAGAGGGTTAAATAAACAGTTTGCATTCGCTTTTTTTACTACATTAGTTGTCGCAGTCTTTACAGAGGGACTCCAGTATTTCATTCCATGGAGGGACTTTTCAACAATTGACCTTGCTTCAGACCTTGTTGGAATAATTTTTGCAGGACTCCTTGATAAAAAGGAGAATCTTCTTACGAATTTTATAGCAACTTTTGGTTATTCAGGGTTTTTGCCAGTGGGACCTGGTACTTTTGCGGCGCTTATCACCACCGTTGCTATATATTTTTTAAAACCCACCTTCTTATTTATGCTTGAGGCACTTGGACTTGTATTTCTGGCAGGGTGGGTCGCTTCTGCCCTTTACAGTATAGGTAAAAAAGATGAAGACCCACGAGAGGTGGTGATAGATGAGGTGACAGGTGTCATGACCAGTATACTATTTATTTCTCACATAACTCTTTTTAATCTCGGACTTGCTTTTGTGTTATTCAGACTTTATGATATAATAAAACCCTTCGGGATAAAAAAAATGGAAAAAATAGGTGGAGGGCTTGGGATAATGCTTGATGATGAAATAGCGGGAATATATGCTGGAATAACTTTAATTTTACTTACTTTCATGTTAAACAAAGGAGGTATTCTATGAAGTACAACATAGTGGCAAGAAACATTGAACTCACAGACTCTCTGAAAGACTACATCTCAAAGAGACTTGACTCTCTTGACAGATATTCAAGGCACATCATTAATGGAGAACTCATCCTTGAGGAACTACGCGGTAGATATACAGCAGAAATGGTTCTTAAAATGAAAGGTAATACTATTGCCGTAAAGGCAGAGAAAAAAGACCTTTATCAGTCCATAGATGAACTTAAAGACATTTTAAAAAAGCAACTTACAAAGTACGAGGATAAACTCAGGGAAAGAAAATAGTTTAATGTCTCAGATTACCCTTTATGAACTCCTCTCCGAAATCGGAGAGGACCTTAGAATTTCTATAGAAAAAGGTGAGGAGTACGTTAAAGATATTATTGTAACTACGGAAAGGCTCTCACGCCCGGGCCTTTTTCTTTCAGGATATGAAGAGCATTTTGACAAAAGACGTATCCAGATTATAGGAAATACAGAATACAGGTATTTGCTCTCTTTGCCATATGAAAAGAGGTGTGAACGTATTGAAAGACTTATTAAAAACAATGTGCCTGCACTTGTATTCACACGGGGCAACAAACCACCTGAATGTATTTACAAAATAACCGAAAAAACTGCAGTGCTTTCAACTCCTGAATATACGCCGATTTTTCAGAGAAAACTTTACGATTATCTCTGTTTTAAACTCGCTCCAACAATGACAGTGCACGGCACAATGGTAGATGTATATGACCTTGGTATTCTTCTTACAGGTAAAAGTGGAAGTGGAAAATCAGAGTGTGCTCTTGACCTTATTTCTCAGGGGTTCTCCCTTATTGCTGATGATGTGGTGCGACTTATTGAATACCCCAAAGGCTCTGTTATGGGCGTTGTGCCACGAAAGGAAGATGTCTTTCAGAACATAATGGAAATCAGGGGAGTAGGTATAATTGATGTATTCTCTATGTTTGGGATTGGGGCAGTAAAAGACAGAAAGAAACTCGACCTTGTGATTGAACTTTTAATAGTTGAGCCGCCACTTCATATGGGCAGGTTTTCTCTTAAAAAAGATTACGCTGAGTATTTTGGAATAAAGATTGATAAAGTTGTGTTGCCGGTGGTTCCGGGAAGACATATAAGTGCGATTATAAAGGCACTCGCTCTGGATTACAGACTGAAACTTTACGGATACAATGCCACAAAAAGAGTGGAGGATTATCTAAAAAGCCAACATGATTAGGAAACTACCCCCTGAGGTTATTAGTAAAATCGCAGCCGGAGAAGTGATAGAATCTCCAGCCTCTGTAGTAAGGGAACTTGTGGAAAACTCAATAGATGCAGGGGCGCAGAATATAGAGATACATATAAAGGGTACGGGACTCGAACTAATTACTGTGAAGGACGATGGTAAGGGCATGTCAAGAGGTGACCTTGAAATAGCCACCGAGAGGTACACCACAAGCAAAATTCAGTCAATAGATGACCTTTCTAAGGAATTCAGTCTTGGATTTAGAGGGGAGGCTCTTTATTCTATCTCGCAGGTATCAAAACTTGAGATAATTTCAGGGGATGGAAAGGAAGCATGGCGAGTGCAGTATAGAGGAGAAAAGGTAAGCACTATTGAGCCGTATAGCCTCTTTAAAGGCACAATTGTTAATGTGAGGGACCTCTTTTATAACTACCCTGTAAGGAGAGAGTTCACGGAGTCAAACCTGAAAAAGGTTAGAAGGGAACTTGTTGATACAGTCACTAATTTTCTGATATCTTATCCTGCAGTTGGATTTAAAGTGAGATGGGATGATAGAAAGTCAGAGGTTTTTCCTGCAAGGGATATTGAGATAGAACGGTTTATAAAGATTTTTGGAGAGGACTTCGTTAGAGAGATGAAGGATTTTCTTGTTGAAGAAGACGAGATAAAGATTTACGGGTTCTTTAAAAAACCACAGTTCCTTTCAGTTAGAAAGAAAGGCATACAGCATGTGTTTGTTAATAGAAGAAGAGTTAAACTGGATTTCGTTCGTATAGCCATAAGAAGTGCTTTAGGACAGGAAAACGTTATACCTGAATTTATTGTTTTTATGGAATTGCCTCCTTACCTCATAGACTTCAACATACATCCTCAGAAAAAAGAGGTGAAGATATTTAATGAAAAGAAACTCTTTTACCTTATTTATCATGCAGTAAAAAGAGCACTTCTTGAGGAGAGGATGATTTTAAGTGACATTGTAAAGGAAGAAGAAGAGCACGTTGTTGCATTTGAGGAAAAGAGCAGTATCACCCCGACTGAGAGCGAAATAAAAATCAACACCCTCAATGAAGAGGCAAGACAACTTGAATTTGGTGAGTTTGTTCCAAAAGAGAATGATAAAGAGAAAAACGAGAGCATCCCATACTATGTGCCAGAGAAACTTTTTCAAATACACAATTCTTACATAGTTGCTGAAGTTGAGTCTGGTATAATAATCGTTGACCAGCATGCGGCTCATGAGAGAATTATTTATGAAAAACTCAAAAAAAAGAAGGCGGGGACAAAGAGACTGCTTTTCCCGGTGGCAATTGACCTTGACAGGGATGAAATGCAGGTATTTTTAGAATACAGGGCACTTCTTGAGTCCATGGGTTTTGAATTCAGAGAACTCGGGAAAAATACGGTGGTCATAGACGGTATTCCCGCTGTATTTGATAGCATAGACAAGGATATATTTAAGGGAATAATAAACGACCTTAAAGAGGATCTAAATCTTCCTGATAAGCATCAGTATACTTTAAAGACAATAGCATGTAAGGCAGCCATAAAAGCAGGTCAAAAACTAACAAGGGAAGAAATGGCTCGCCTTTTAGATGAGCTTTTTGCCTGTGATGTTCCATTTTTCTGCCCTCATGGCAGACCGTTGATATACAAAATTTCTTTAATTGAACTGGAAAAGAAGTTCGGGAGGTCATAAATGAAGAAAAGATTGATAGATATAGTTGGAAAGGTTGAGTACCCTATAACCTGTGCCATAATTAAAAACCAGTTAACTGGTTTTCTGGATGAGGTGGAAACAGATATAAGCACCATAGAATTCCTCGATGTCCGTTCAGGTGAGGGTAGAAGAACCTATGAGAGAACACTTGCGTTTTTATCTGCTTATGTGGCCCACAGTTTGAACCCGAAGTGGCATCTTTCCATAAAACATTCTTATGGTGATGCTCTTTATGGTGAAATTGAGGGTGAAGACCCATCAAGGTACGCTGATGTACTTCTCAAAGAAATGAAAAAAATGGTGGCTGAAGATGCTCCCATTGAAAAACTCGAACTTCCAAAGGAAGATGTTATTGAAAAACTGAGACAGGAGGGTAGATTCGACGATATTAAACTTTTAAAGTTTTTATCACGTTATCATATACCTATTTACACACTTAAAAAGTTCTTTGCCTATTTTGCAGGACCACTTTTGCCGAGAACAGGGCTTTTGAAGGTATTTGATGTTGTTCCCTATCCTCCTGGTTTTCTCATAGTACTTCCAAGCAGAGAGAACCCAGACGAACTTGCCACCATTCCCCATAGAGAAAAACTCTTTCATACGTTTCAGGAATCAAAAGAGTGGGTGAAAATTCTTGGGGTAAATTATGTAGGAGATTTGAACGAATTGATTGCCAGCGGCAAAATCTCTGAGATGTTAAAGATACAGGAGGCTTTTCACGACAAAAAAATAGCCCAGATAGCGGACATGATTTATAGAAGGAAAGACTCTGTACGCGTGGTGCTTATAGCAGGACCAAGTTCTTCTGGGAAAACAACTTTTGCAAAGCGCCTTAGGATTCATTTAAGAGTTGTGGGGCTCAATCCGGTGACTCTGTCAACAGACAATTATTTTGTTGATAGAGAAAACACTCCACTTGATGAAAATGGGGAGCCGGATTACGAGAGTTTTGAAGCAATAGACCATGAACTATTGAGAAAGCACCTTGCCATGCTTATAAAAGGTGAAGAGGTGCAGATTCCAAAGTTCAATTTCCATACAGGGCACAGGTCAAACAAAACCATTCCTTTAAAACTTGAAAAAGACGATATCGTGATAATAGAGGGTATTCATGGCCTAAACCCAAGATTAACTGAAGGTATATCTGATGAAAACAAATTCAGAATATATGTGAGCGCTCTTACTCAGCTCAACATAGATGCAATAAACAGAATACCGACAAGGGATACAAGGCTTATAAGGAGACTCGTGAGGGACATGAAATACAGGGGACACGATGCAAAAACCACAATACAGATGTGGCCCAAGGTTCAAAAAGGGGAAGAGAAATGGATTTTCCCATATCAGGAAGAAGCGGATGTTATGTTTAATTCAGCTCTTGTGCACGAACTCGCAGTGCTCAAGATATACGCAGAACCCATATTAAGGGTTCTTGATTCCAGTGAAAAGGAGTATGCCGAAGCATTAAGGCTCTTAAATTTCCTCTCTCATTTTATGGGACTTTTGCCTGATGAGATACCGCCTACATCTATAGTTAGAGAGTTTATAGGTGGCTCGAGTTTCAGATATTAATGGATAAGATAGGAAACAATAAAGAATTACGAAGTTTTTTCCATGAGTTTTTTGGAGAAGATGAGACCAAGAGGATATTATTATTCTGGGATGGATTAGAGAAAAGACACACCATAAGGGTTAATACACTTAAAATCTCAAGAGATGAAGTTGTAAAGAGGCTAACTAAAAAGGGTTTTAAACTTAAAAGTCTGGATTTTTACGAAGATGCTTTTTTAGTGAAAGAGGCACCTTATGAAATAGGAAAAACCCTTGAGCATTATCTTGGTTATTTTTATGTCCAGTCCACGAGCTCCATGCTGCCGCCGCTTGTGCTTAAACCCCAACCACATGAAAAAGTCCTTGACCTTGCTGCTGCTCCTGGCTCAAAAACCACGCAAATGGCACAGATGATGAATAATACAGGATTTATTTTAGCCAACGATGTGGATTATGACAGAATAAAAGCCCTGTCTAACAATGTCGACAGACTTGGTGCTCTGAATGTAATGATCACAATGACAGAAGGACATAGAATTGCTTTTATGTATCCTGAAACCTTTGACAGGGTGTTGATAGATGCCCCCTGTTCCGCACTTGGGACAATGTACAAATCAGATGAGATTAGAAAGTGGTGGAGCTATGAAAAAATCAAACGTCTCAGAAGGGTGCAGAAGGGATTAATTCTTGCAGGATTTCGTGCTTTGAAAAAAGGGGGAGAGATGGTATATTCCACCTGTACTTTTGTGCCTGAAGAAAATGAAAAGGTGGTGGATTTCCTTTTAAAGAGAGAGAAAAATGCGGACTTACTCGATATAGAGTTTGAGTGGTATGAAGGTTTCCAGAATGGGCTCGTAGAATACAGGGATGACAGGTTTGATGATAGGTTAAGAAAGACTTTAAGGGTTATGCCAAGTGAAATATTTCATGAGGGATTTTATATAGCGAGGATAAAAAAGGTATGATATATGGCCTGCTGATAGCATTAATATCAACCTTATCTTTGAAAGACAGCGTTTTTATGAGCAATCTGGACTCTGTATTGACCTTTGCACATCTTTCCCGGAATGACCTCCTTTTTGAGAGAAAAACCTTCAAAGAAGATAGTTTCCATCTCCCTATTATAGATAGCGCTATAGCCAATCCTTTTTACCTTGTAAGAGAGAGTGGTTCATTGGCTAATTACATTAATAGGGATTCAACTTTACCGTTGCTATACAGAGATGCCATAAGGTTGCTTGCTTTTGTGAAATACAAACCTCAAAATATCTATTCTGGTGTGGATAGTCTTATAGGAGCATTGCTTTATGCTACTCAAACATTAAAAATGGCATTTGGTGGTCTTAATAAATACGAGCAGGATTCTCTCTTGTTTGAGAGCACTTATCTTTTCGCAGATGAAGATGATACCACAATGAGGAAAAAACGAGGAATAATCCGTCTTACAGAGAATAAGATAGACTCCGTACCGGGAGATAGATATTTAGAGATTCTTTCCAGAGTTAAAAGAGAGTATATATATGAGGCCGGATTGGTGTTTATTGAAAATGTAGAGGAGTTCTTAAATAACCATAATAAAAGCACCTTTCGGAAGGGAAAGTTTAAAAAGGATGGGATAAATGTTTACGTTGGTTCGGACTCTGTCGATGTTTATACGGTAGCACCTCCTTTTGTTATTATTGACCCGGGTGGAGACGATAAGTATTATATTGAAAAAGGCAAAGCCTTTGCACCTTCTCTCATTATAGACCTCGGTGGAAATGATGTCTACGAGGGGGATGATGTGAGTCTTGGCGGGGGGCTTTTTAGCGTATCCGGAATATGGGATACAAAAGGAAACGATACCTATAAAGGTGGAATTATTTCGCTTGGTTCAGGCCTTCTGGGAGTTGGGGTGCTTTATGATGGAGGAGGAGAAAATGTTTTTAAAGGAGCCTACTTTTCTGAAGGAGCAGGCTTTTGCGGGGTGGGCATACTCTATTCAAGAGGAGAAGATGACTATTACTCAATATGGGATTTTGGAGAGGGGTTTGGCGGTACGTGGGGGATAGGTATCTTAAAGGACGAGAAGGGAGACGATGTTTATAGAGCAGGGTTCAAATTCCTTCATATACCGCTTCTTCCCCATAGCACGAGGAGCTTTGCACAGGGTTTTGCAATGGGATTTAGGCCGGACGCACATGGTGGGGTGGGTATACTATATGATGAGAGAGGAAATGACCAGTATATAGCAGAGGCTTTTGCTCAGGGAACAAGTTACTGGAAGTCTCTGGGTCTTCTTTTTGACCTTGAAGGGAATGATAGATATATTGCCACAGAGTATGCTCAGGGCGCAGGAATTCATCTTGCTGCCGGTGCGCTTTATGACCTTAAAGGAGATGACCATTATTTTTCAAGGTTTGGACCATCTCAGGGCGAGGGACACGATTATTCTGTTGGTATACTTATGGATTTAAAAGGAGACGATGTGTACCATGTCTCAGGCGGACTCGGCGTCGGTCTGTATAATTCAGTTGGTATATTCTGCGATTTTGAAGGAAATGATGTGTATTCAACTTATGAAAAATGGGGCCTGGGGAGTGTTAATCCGGGAAGAGGTACCTTTGGCATAGGTGTATTTATGGACCTTGGTGGAATTGACCACTATATGAGTAGAAGGCGAAAAAATAATCTGAGAACTTTTGAATATTCAGGTGTATTTTACGATAGGAAATGAGATTTTTAGCACTTTTATTCATTCTTTTAATCGTGCCTCAAGATGCAAAGCATCTTGAGGATCTTTTCAGAAGGGCATCAAAATGGAGGGTTGGTAGTGCCATACAGGAAGTTGAAAGCGCAAGAGATACTATCAGAGAATTGGGAGACAGTGCTGTTTTATACCTTTTGAATAAACACATAAAAACGGATAAAACTCTTGAACTCAGGGCGCTCAAGTCAATAATGAAGGACAGGCATCCCGTATATATGAAAGCATTAAGACAATACATAAACCATCCAAACGACACAATTAAACTCTCTGCCATATATCTGGCTGGCGAATTAAGAGATTCAGGTAGTATCTCACAACTATTGGAAGCCATTCGCGATACCTCTTTACGGGTTAAACTCAATGCCATGTTAAGTTTGGGAAAGATTGGTGATACAGCCTATGGGGAGGTCTTATGCAGGGAACTTAAGAAATATAAGAGAGAGAAGGTAGAAATTGTGGCACTACGCAGCATTGCGGAGATGAAATATGATGGATGTCTTGATGAGATAATAAAAAAACTTGAGAATGGAAGAAGCGTTGTAAAATATGCTGCTATAAATGCCCTGTCAAAAATGGGGAAAAATGCTTTTAGAGAAATTATTAAGAGATTAAGGAAGAAAAGTAACTTTTATAAGGTGTATGCGCTCGTGAATATTGTCAAAAATGATACTCTACTTACCATTGAAGACACCGCTCTTGCAAGAAATGTATTTACTCGCGTGTTTAAAGATGGGGACCCTGGAATGAGAATCCTCGCTGTAAGGGGATTTTGCAGATTACTTGACGATGAGGGCAGGGATGTGCTCAGAAAGTGGTTGTTTTATGAAAAATCCTCTGATGTACGATTTGAAATTAATCGCTGTTTGAAAAATGAATGATATTATTGTGATTTCAGACACGCACTTTGGCGCTGGAAAAAACAATCTTGAAAGGGAAAGTGCATTCCTGGATTTGTTAAAGGAACAGAGGGGGAAAGATATCGTTTTACTTGGCGATATATTTGATTTCTGGATAGAGTATAAAAGTGCAATCTACAGAAGATATTTCAACGTTTTATGCGGTATAAGTCGCTTTATAGATGAGGGAGGAAGAGTCTATTTTGTTCCGGGTAATCACGATTTCTATAGTACAGAGTTTTTAGCCGAAATTGGAATGGAAGTAAGGTATCGTGGAATTACCGTCGAGTGGAAAAATAAAAAAGTCTATATGCATCATGGTGATATATTTTCACGAAAAGGCAGGTTTAACAGGTTTTTTTACGGGAATCCTTTCACCAGATTTGTATTTAAAATGTTTCATCCGAACATAGGTCTTCAACTGGCTTCTATGGTTTCAAAAACGTCCTATAAAAAGCCAGTAAGAGGCAAAGTGGCTATTCCGCAGGGAATAAGAGAACTTTTTAAAGATTATGATATCGTTATAACCGGGCATACGCATACAGCTGGTATCCTGGAAATTGGAAGCGGTAAATACTATATCAATGCAGGTGAGTGGCTGTTCGGGAAAAGTTACGTGGAAATAACGGAAAAAATGATTGCAATAAGGGAAGGAAGAAATATCATAGCCTCGATAGATGAACATTCCATGCTCTGAATTATAATTTGAAAAAGCCACCTGTTGGGTATAAAATAAAGGCATGAAGAAAAGAGATATAATTGTACTAATTGGCGTTGTATTGTTTTTTGGAGTAGTGGCACTGCTCGCAGGTTCCGGGATTCACATAGGAACATCCAGGCAGGTGGGTGTTGTAAGAGTTGTTGGAGCCATAGGAAATTCGGGACCTATTGTCAAGTGGATTGATGAACTGAGAAAGGATAAGAAAATACGTGGAATCCTGCTATATATAAACAGTCCTGGTGGTGGTGCTGTGGCGTCTGATGAGATATACAGAGCATTAATGCGGTTTAAAAGCACGCACAGACCCATTGTGGCTTACATATCGTCTGTAGGTGCTTCTGGAGGATACTACGTTGCCTGTTCTGCTGATAAGATTATCGTAAATCCATCTTCAATTACAGGCTCAATAGGTGTAATTGCAGAATTTCCAGAGTTTGACGGTTTGCTCGAAAAAGTGGGTGTCAAGATGCGAGTTATAAAGTCGGGGAAACATAAAGATATCGGTTCACCTTTCCGCAAGATGACTGAGAGTGAACGGAAGGTAATACAGAGATTGATTGACGAGACCTATGAAACATTTGTGGGGATTGTAGCAAAGGGTAGAGGATTACCCATCGATTCCGTAAAAAGTATTGGAGATGGGCGAATTTATTCCGGAAGGGAGGCGGTAAAACTCGGGTTGTGTGATACAACTGGTGATTTTAACACTGCAAAGGAAGTGATGAAGAAGATGTTGAAGGTCAAGGAAATAAAACTGGTTGAGATGAAAAAGCCTTTTTCTTTAAAAGACTTTCTTCTAAAATCAAAATTGCCCTTTGGTATGATTCTATCTTACAGGATGGTGCCATGATTAAGCGGTATTTATATCCAGAAATTGAAAGGATCTTTTCAAGGGAAAATAAAATTAAAAAATGGATACAGGTGGAGTATCAGGTTTTAAAATCCGAGGAAGAGTTCGGTATCGTGCCAGAGGGAATATCCGCAAGGATTTATCCAAAACTCGAAAAAATTGATGTAAATGAGGTGATAAAACTTCAGGATGAGTTTGAGAAAGAAAGTGATCACGAAGTGGTCGCGTTTTTAATGGCACTTGAAACCTTAATTGGTGAGGATGCCCGTTATCTTCATTACGGTCTTACTTCGAGCGACCTCCTTGACACCGCAGGAGCACTCATTCTTGTGGAAGCTCTTAATCTTGTCCTTTCCGAGCTTGACCTTGTAATAAGTGCCCTTAAAGTAAGGGCTGTTGAGAATAAATATGTGCTCTTTATGGGTAGAACACATGGGGTTTTTGCAGAGCCAACCAGTCTGGGTCTGAAATTTCTTTCGCACTATTCGGAGTTTTTGAGGGGACGAGAAAGACTTATCAAGGCAATACAGGAAGTCTCATACGGTAAAATTTCAGGTGCTGTTGGAAATTATTCCTTTATTCCACCTGAGGTTGAACAGAATGTGCTTGAGGAACTTGGTCTAAAACCTGAACCTGTGTCTACTCAGATAGTGCCAAGAGATAGGATAGCTTTTTTGATGTCCGTTTATGCGCTTATAGGGGAAGCAGTGGAAAGACTCGCACAGGAAATACGCCTTTTCCAGAGAACGGAAGTTGGAGAGATGATGGAGCCGTTTTATTCAAAGCAGAGAGGTTCCTCTGCCATGCCACACAAAAGAAATCCCATAAGGAGTGAAAGGCTTATGGGACTCGCAAGACTGTTGCGGGGATACTTAATTCCTGCGCATGAAAATGTAGCCCTCTGGCATGAAAGGGATATATCACATTCTTCAGTTGAAAGATTTATAATCCCGGATGCTACTGAGGTAATTTTTTACATGCTGAGGCTGTTAAGAAAGAATATAGAAGGGCTTGTAATTGATAAGGAGCGAATAAAAGAGAATATGGAAAAATTTGGCAAATATTACCTTTCAGAACCGATACTTCTGGCTCTTGTTAAAAAGGGTATTCCGAGGAAGGATGCTTATGTGTGGGTAAAAGAGTGTGCAATCAAGGCTCAAACCGAGAAGATACCTTTTGAGCAGGTACTCAAAGAACACCCGAAGATAAAATATCATCTTGAGCCTGAAGAAATTGAGGAGGCTTTAAATCATAACTTTTTAAAGTATGTCGATAAAATTTTTAAAAGGTTCAGTCTGTAGGAGGTCAGTATGGCGTTCAAAGAAATAAGAAAAGGAATAGGTGTAAGGCCTTTAAATGAAATGATTGCACTTTCTGCTGAGAGATTTCCCGGGCGGCTTGCTGTAAGAATAAAGGATGCTAAAACAAAAAAATACAGGGAGTACACCTATGAAGAGATGCTGCGTGCTATTAAGAAAGTCGGAGCGTTTTTGAAAACCAGAGGAATAAAAAGAGGCGATTTTGTTGGAGTTATAGGTGAAAACAGACCCGAATGGATTATTTCTTATTTTGGTGTACTGTGGATTGGTGGAATTGTGGTGCCTCTTGATTCGAGGGCAAAGGAAACGGAGATACGTCATATAATCCAGCATGCAGGAACCAAACTCGTAATAGCGTCCTCAAGATACCTTGATATGATACTTGAGATAAAGGAAAGTTGCAAGAAACCTGTGTTTAAAACCGTTGTATCAATGGATGAATCCGAAGATGTTCCAAATTTACCTGCCATTTTCGGGGAATTTGATGAAAATGTGCCAATTGAGAGAGTTGATTTGGACGACCTGGCCGTAATACTTTACACATCTGGCACAACGGGAAGTTCTAAGGGAGTTATGTTGACACACAGAAACCTCTCGTCAAACGTAGACCAGATATCAAGGGTTATTTATTTTGATGAAAATGACAGGTTCTTCTCGGTTTTGCCCATACACCATGTTTATGAGAATACAGCAGGGAATCTTTTACCTCTATCGGTTGGTGCTTCCATCACTTATGCAAGGTCTTTGAAATCAAAGATATTGTTTGAAGATTTGAAGGAGACTGAGCCGACAGCATTTCTTGCCGTCCCGCTTTTACTTGAAAAAATTCTTCTTGGTATCCAGAGGAAAATTGAGCAGGCACCTGTTCATACCAGGGGATTATTTACGTTGCTTAAAGGTGGGGCAAAAGTGGTGAATGCCGTAACTAAACGGAAGGGAAGTGAAATATTCTTTAAATCGCTAAGAGATAAAATGGGATTTGGTAAACTCAGATTTATGATTTCTGGAGGCGCAGCACTTCCGGTATGGGTGGCGAGAGGACTTGAAGAACTCGGTTTTCCGATTTTGCAGGGGTATGGTCTCTCTGAAACGTCACCTGTTTTAACGTTAAATCCTCCGTGCTGTCCCAAAAATGAAACAGCCGGCATGCCATTGCCAGATGTTGAATTAAAAATAATGGAACCCAACGAAAATGGTATAGGAGAAATTGCAGCGAGGGGACCCAATGTTATGAAAGGATATTACAAAAATCCAGAGGCTACAAAAGAGGTATTTACTGAAGACGGCTTCTTCCTTACAGGTGACCTTGGTTTCATAGATGAGGATGATTATCTCCATATCACAGGACGCAAAAAATCTGTGATTGTTACCAAAGGTGGAAAAAATATCTTTCCAGAAGAAGTTGAGAATGTGCTATTACAATCTCCCTTTATAGAAGAGATACTTGTCCTCAGAGGATTCAATCCTGAAAATGGAGCAGAGGAGGTGCACGCTATTGTATATCCCAATATGGAAAAACTTGATGATTATTTTATGAGCAAGGGGATAGAAAATCCAACGGAACAGGATGTGTATGAAGTTATAAAAAAAGAGATAGATAAATACGGTGCTTCACTCGCAGAATACAAGAGAGTTAAAAGATTTACGCTGAGAGATGAGGAGTTTCCCAAAACTACAACTAACAAAATTAAAAGATACCTATTTGAGCAACAACATTTTAATGGATAGAATACTTATAGGGCACAGCGTTTATCCCTGTGCCTTCTAAGTTCATTTAACTTTGTTTTTACTCCTGCTTTCTCATAGATTTCAAGTGATTTTTTAAAAAGTTCTTTTGCCCGTTCTGGCATACGTTTACAGAGTGCAAGGGCTTTCAAAAAGTAAAACTCAGCCCTAAACAGAGCATCAGGGTATTTCACAAGCAATTTTTCAACCATTTTAAGGGTTTTCAAAGCCGCGTCTGTATCTTTCCACTCCAGTAGAAAACGTGTCTTTAAAAGATAATAGGACAGTTTAGCATCACCTGCTTCTACTATATCCAGTTGCTTTTCAAGTTCGGAAATTATTTTACTACCATATTCATATTCTTTCTTTTCTATTGATTTTCTTAATTGCAGGAGTTCAAATTCAAAGAGTTTTTCCTCAAGGTTATTACTTTTTATGGTTTTCTCCATCTCTTCCATTACTCCAATAGCCTTCTCTGTTTCTCCTTTATCAAAGTACATATGGGCAATTGCTTTAAGAGTATCTACAACGAGTAATGGAGCGTCTAAATTTTTGCTTTCTTCAAGTACTTTGAAAAGGGTTCGTTCTGCCTCATTGAAGTTCCCGAGGATATTTTGAATTGTCCCCATAGTCATGAGGGAAAGGATTTCGCCCCTTTTGTCGTAATTCTTTACAGCAATTTCATAAGACTTTTTATAGTAGTCGTAAGCAAGTTTTATATTACCTTTTGCCATATACAAATAAGCAAGATTTTCGTAATTAAAGCCAAGTTTTTCTGTGTTCATTATATGGGTATGTATTTTCATGGATTTTAGTATGAACTCTTCTGCCCGTTCAAATTCTCCAAGAGCGAGATACATGGCGCCAATGTTATTCAGTATTAAACCCTCTGCCTGTTTATCTCCAATTTCCTGTGCAAGATCCAGAGCTCTTTGTGAGTTCTTTATTGCCTCTTGGAATTTTCCGGATGCATCCAAAACAACTGCTGAGTTCAGGTATACATCCATAAGTTGCTTCTTGTTTTTTATAATCTTTTTTGCCCTGTTGAAAGTTTCAAGAGATAGCTCTAATTTCCCCATGTAATAATAAAGTCCTGCCAGATTAATCATTATTGTCCCTGTAAGATGAGATTCTCCGGCCTCCTTTGCCATTTCAAGTGACCTGCTGTAATGGGTTAATGCTTTTTCGTAGTCTCCTGCGAACTGATAATATGTGGCAAGGTCAGCAGTTAGTAATATTTCTCCTTTCTTTAAATTCAGTTCTCGCGCCATTTTTAAACCTTCTTTTATTATTTCAAAGGTCTTATCCTTTTCTCCAAGGGTCCAGAGTACAGAAGCGTATACCTTGTATATTTCGACAAGAATACCTTCACTATCAGGCTCTTTGAATATACTCAATGCTTTTTCAAGAAGTTCACGTGCTTTTTTCGCTTCCCCTATATGTTCATAAACCTTGCTTATTTTCAAAAGAATTTTTGTGTACTCAAGAGAATCCATCAAATCTGAATCACTCTCTAAACCTTCTTTAGCCCATGAATAGTATATAATGGCATCTCTATTTGCATACATTGAAAATGCTTTATCACCTGCTTTTTCGGCATATTTTATTAGTTTACTTTTTTCTTTTGCCATATAGTAATGGAACGCAAGTTCTTCTTCGTTGCCTTCCTCTGTGTTTTGGGAAATCCACTCCGCTATAACCCTATGGAGTCTGCGTTTCTTTATGTTGCTGATTTCACGGGTATATATACTATTCCTTATAAGTTCACTTTTAAAACGCACATATTCTCCATCTTCATCCTCTACTATAAGACCTGTTTTTATACCTTCTTCAAGTATGTCAAAGAGTTGACCCTCAGGAATTCCGGTAAGTTTAATTAATAGTTCAATATAACCTTTGCCTGCAACACTCAGGACTTTTAAAAGGTTTTGAGTCTCTTCTCTAAGTGTATAAAATTTCCTCCTTACAACGTCATCGACTCCTCTTGGCAGTATATCTTTTCCGGGATGGGAAAATACCCATTCGTTGGCCTTTACTTTCAGAAATCCTTCATCGTACAAAGCCTTAATTGTTTCCTCAACATAGAATGGATTTCCGGCACATCTTTCCATGATGTAGTCTTCGAGTTCTTTTAAAGAATCTCCAATAATGGTATTTACGAGTTCTTTAACATAGGTGTCTTTAAGTGGATGCATCTCTACAACGTAAACAAGATTGTCACGTGTAAGTTCTGAAAGGAACTGTTCTATTTCTATAGATGTTTCTTCACTTCTCATAGCGAAGATAAAGTGAAGATTCCCTGGTTTTTTGCGAATAATGTATCTTAAAACCTCTATGCTTTCATTGTCAATCCATTGGATGTTATCTATTACTATTAGAGTGTCTTCTGTTACACCTGAAAGAGATTGAAAAACACCTTCGAAAAAACGGTATCTGTCTATTCTGCTGTCTAAAAGGTGTCCTTGTTCTACCTCCTCTGGCGAAAGAGATGGAAGGAGTTTAGCAAGTTCTACTCTAAGTGAAAGTGGTAACCTTTCAATAAATTTTTTACCTGCCCGTGAAACTTTATATTTCAGTATCTCACGGAACGGATAATATGGAATTTTTCTTTCGAAGGCAAGGCAATCGCTCCACAACACATTTTTATTTTTAAGTGTGGATAGAACCTCTTTTATTATTCTGGTCTTTCCAATGCCTGCCTCACCTTTTATAAGCACAATTTTTTTATCCTCTATACCTTTCTTCAAAAGTTCGACTTCATTCCTCCTGTCAACAAATTTCGGTGGTGGCAGGCTTATTGTCTTTAATCTTTCTCTTCCAACTCTCCCCCTGCCAGATCTTTTAGCAGCGTAAAGTCTGTTATCGGCAATTGCAAAGAGCCTGTCAAAGGATGTAGAATCCTCTGGATAAAATGCTATGCCAGCACTTATACTCAATTGAATTTCCCCCAGAGGATGATTCCTGAGTTTCTCTATCAACCGTTCCCACACAAGATATGCATCCTCTTTTGATAGATTTTTTTGAATTATCACAAATTCATCGCCCCCGTATCTAATTATCACATCTTCTTTCCTGAGATTTTTCTTTAGAAATTCAGCATAGTGCTTTATTGCTTCGTCGCCTTTCAAATGACCGTAAGTATCGTTTATCTCCTTAAAGTGATCTATGTCGGTTATTACAAGAGAAAAAACCGTGTTGTTTAAAGATAGACCTGGTATAATCTCGTGCTTTAATCTGTGAAGATATCTTCTATTATAAACCCCTGTTAAGTCATCAGTGTATAAAAGTGTGTTCTCTTTCATAATCTCGGGACCCATGAAGATTGTAATCTTTTGACCATATGCCTGATTTCATAAACAATTCCAGTACAGGTACGATATGCGAGTTTAATTCATTATAAAAGTGTTGGTAAAGACCTGCAAATTATAGCCGTCTGAGGCGGAAATGGTTTAGTTTCTTACCATTTTGGTTTATAATATTTAAAGTAATCCAGAAGGAGGTGAGAGATGGAACATGTGTTTAAAGATGTAGAAGAAAGGATGCAAAAGGCGGTTAATGTATTTAAGAGTGAAATTTCAAAACTGAGAACCGGGAGGGCAAGCCCACAAATACTGGACGGGATAAGAGTGGAGTATTACGGTCAGAAAGTGCCTCTTAAGCAGGTGGCAACGATTAATGCCCCGGAGCCCAATCTTTTAGTGGTGCAGGCATGGGATAAGACGGTGGTTCCAGAGATAGATAGAGAAATAAAGAAATCTGGACTTGGGCTTAATCCGAGAGTTGAAGGCAATGTAATAAAAATACCCATTCCACCTATGTCAGAGGAACGAAGACAGGAACTTTTAAAAATAGTAAAGAAGTTTGCTGAAGATACAAGGGTGGCTATCAGGAACATAAGAAGGGATGGTATGGACAAACTTAAGAAGATGGAAAAGGACAAGGAAATATCAGAAGATGATAAAAAGAAAGGTGAAGAAAAGATTCAAAAACTCACTGATAAGTATATTGATGAGGTTGCAAAGATAGTAAAGGACAAGGAGAAGGAGATACTGGAGGAATGAAAAGAATTCCACTGCACGTTGCCATTATTATGGATGGCAACGGCAGATGGGCTAAAGAGAGAAACCTCCCCCGTTACATAGGCCACAGGGTGGGTAGCGAATCAGTAAGGGATGTAATAGAGGTTTCCCTGGAAAAGGGTATAAGGTATCTTACTTTGTATACTTTCTCAACAGAAAACTGGCAACGTCCACGGGAAGAGGTAGAGTTTTTGATGAGGTTGTTTGAGCGATTGATAGGGGAGGAAATTCCAATTTTGAAAGATAAAGGGGTTAAATTTGATATAACCGGTGATGAAAACCTTATACCTGAGTTTTTGAAAGAAAGAATTCAATGGGCTAAAAAAGAAACCATGGATTGTAACTCGCTGAATCTGTATCTTGCTTTTTCTTATGGTGGCAGGCGAGAGATAATTCACGCCGTAAAGACTATCCTCAACAGGGGTGTGAAAGAGTTAGATGAAAATACATTTAGAGAATTTCTGTACCATCCAGAAATGCCTGACCCTGATATGCTCATAAGAACTGGGGGAGAAAAAAGGATTTCAAATTTTCTCTTATGGCAGGTTGCCTATACAGAGCTCTTTTTCACAGACACACTATGGCCGGATTTCAGAAGGGATGAATTTCTCGAGATGCTCGAGGAGTTCGCCTTGCGTGACCGACGTTTTGGTAAGGTAAAATGAGCGAATTACTTAAAAGAGTGCTCACAGGTGCTATCCTGATTCCTCTTGTTCTTGGAATATTTTATTTATCCGGTGTTCCTCTTTTGATTTTAGTTGTCTTATTTCTTTCCGGCGGAATGCTTGAATATCTAAATCTCTATAGAATTCAGAATTATTCCTCAATCGTTTTTGTTGTTTCATTGCTTTTTGGATTTTATTTCCTTAACCTTAACATTTTTTTTATTTTAGCGAGTTTTCTGTTGTTTACATATCTTGTAATTTACCTTTTCCGCTGGCAAAAGGGATTGGGATTTGAGAAGTTTTCAGGCGAGTTTTTTATATCTATATACCTTGCTACAGGTGGCATTTTTATACTTCTTATAAGGGATGTTCTTGGTTTTAAATACATTCTTCTTTTCTTTGTTGCTGTATGGGTATATGATACCGGAGCCTATATATTTGGCAAAACTCTTGGCAGGCATAAATTAGCCTATAAAATAAGTCCTGGCAAGACGATAGAAGGTGTTATCTTTGGATTTATAACATTACTTATTGTAGGGTATCTGTATAACTATTTCCGTCCCGAAGATTTCAATTTTACATTCCAGAATTACCTGTATTTTTCCATAATTATAACGTTTACGTCAACTGTTGGAGACCTCATAGAATCTGCATGGAAAAGGGAGCAGGGGGTAAAAGATTCATCCAGGCTGTTTCCCGGTCATGGCGGGATACTTGATAGAGTGGATAGTCTCGTTCTCACAGCCCCTTATTTTTACCTCTTTTTTAAAATCCTTTTTTGAGCACCTGTCCGCAAGTCGCAGGGGCTCTGGAAGTCTTGCATTAAACGGCAATGACATTGCAAGAGAAAGTGCAGTTTCTGGTTTCAGTCTATAACCGGGTGTTACAAACACAGGTTTTACGTATTTCTGAGAGCGTATAACATATCCTATTGTGTTCCCATTAGAATCAAGTATTTTTCTCCATGCCTTTTCTCTTTTTTCGGGCATCTCGTAAAAGCCATAGGGTATCCGTTCGGTTATTCCAAATGAAGGTTTTTCGAGATACAGCCCTGCATGTGTGGCAAGACCAATTCCCTCAGGATGGGCTGCTCCAACTGCGTTAAGCAGCAAAACATCATAGTCTATGGCTACTTTTTTAGCAAGACGCACTATAGGGGGCAACTCTCTTATAAAGAATAGTCCGGATATGTATGGAAAATAAACAGGTTCTATATATCTATAAATAGCAAAGGGACATGCCTTCCCCACGTCCCATAACACTCCACAAACCATGGCATGTCCCTCTTTATAACTTACGTCAATAGCCAGCAGTGTATTTATATTTCGTAATTCGACATTGTCGAGGTGGTGGAGTTTTTCAGATAACCTCTTTTGTAGGTCCTTATAAAACCTCCTTCCCTTTTCGTCTGGCCATCTCTTCCTCATAGATCTTGACAAGGTCTTTTTCCGGTACGAGAACCTCTTTCCCGGTCTCAAGG
>JALVYB010000096.1 GCA_027038175.1 Caldifarciminota bacterium
AGAGTTGAAAAACTATCAAAATGGGTGCAGGCTCTTGATGTCTACCCGCAAGAGGGTTATAAAAAACTTGTAGGAAGATAATTAGTTGCCAAGGAAGTTTGAAGAAGATTCGTTAGAGTACTACTTTAAAAGTATTGAAAATCTTCCCTCCATCTCCCGTGAAGAGGAGATGGAACTCGTCAAAAGAGCAAAGGCGGGGGATAGGGAGGCTATAGAAAAGCTCCTTTACGCAAATTTAAGGTATGTTGTAGCAATAGCCAAAAAATATAAAGACAAAGGTGTTCCCCTTGCAGACCTTATAAATGAAGGTAATATGGGCCTTTTAAAGGCTATTAAACGGTTTGACCCTGAAAGGAATGTGCGATTTATGAGTTATGCTATATGGTGGGTAAAGCAGGCTATACTGAATGCCATCGCAAATCAGGGCAAGGACATCAGGGTATCACATACAGCGAAGATAAAGGCCAGAGAACTTCTCGATATTGGAGAGGACCTCTCACAGGAAATGGGAACCCTTTCCACAGTTCAGGATATTGCAAGAGAGGTTAATTTGCCTGAGAAAGAAGTAACCGAAGTCTTAAGATACATTCAAAGAGAGATCCCTCTTGAAGCACTTGTAAGGGAGGAAAATTCAAAATCACATATACCTGAATTTATGGCACAGGATGCGCTTCCCTCTCCGGAGCAGGCATTGAAGCAGGAAGCCATGAAAAAGGCTGTAGAAGACGCATTAAAAACGCTCCTGCCACGGGAAAGATATATTGTAAAGCGTTTCTTCGGGCTTGATGGTGATGAACCTGAACCTCTTTCTCAGATAGCAAAAAGACTTAACATATCCAGAGAGAGAGCAAGACAACTTAAAGACAGGGCTTTGAAAAAATTAAGGGAGCGATTTGGCAATACTCTTTTAAAGTATATACGTTCGGATTAATTTCTTTTCAGGATTTTTATCGTTTCTCTAAAAGGTGGAGTAAACATCAGATAAAATGGTACCTTTGTTTCATATGAGAACAAAAATGCTGCTATAACTCCTGACACAGTATAAGCCACTGTTGAGGCAATAGCAGCGCCCTGTGCTCCATATTTCGGGATAAGGATGAGGTCAAACACAACTGTGAAAGCGACGGAGATAATAGTGAAAAAAGAGCCATACTCAGGTTTGTTTATACCGTGAAAGAAAGCGGAAAGTACACGTCCCATGCTGAGAAAAATAACTCCGGGTAAAAGCCAGAGAAAGGGGATAAACGATGGAATAAAACTTCTCCCGAATACCAGAGAGATAAACGGTTTACCAATGATTGCCATAATAAGGGCCACAATGACGATTATGGAAAAGGTGAATCGCACTATAAATAGAGTAAACTCTACAGATTCTTTCCTCTTTTGTCTTGCTACATGAGGGAAAAGCGGTGTGGCAATTGAATTGGGTATTTTCCATATAAGTTCTGCCATAGCAGTGCTTATGGAGTAAATCCCAACCTCATATGGAGTTTTAAAGTAATTTAGAATAAACACATCGAGCCTTTTATTAAAGAAGTTCATCGTAATCCCGAGATACGCACGGATACCATATTTTAACTCTTTCCCGATAAGTTCCCTCAAAGGAATATGCACATTCCCCTCTTTTAATAAAGGTATAATGGCAAAGAGCGCAATAAGACTTGCCAGTACTATGTGGTAATTTATAGCCTGTAAGGCATGGTATACATCATGTTTAAAAAACGCGAACATTAAATAAACAAGGAGGAAAAGAATTCCTATACGTGCTGTATCGAGGAAATTGAATATTCCTACTTTTCCTGCTCCAAGAAAAATGGTTCTTATATTTCTGAAAAACAAAAACAAAGGCGTAATCAAAATGGCGTAGAAAAGAAAGTGCTCGCCCACGTTTTTGAAGAAGTATGAAAAAAGTGACGGAAAGAGGAAAAAGATAATAAAAAGACCTCCGCTCGCCAGTACAGTGTATAAGGAGTTTACAAGAAATATGTCCCTTATACTGTATCCCTTGCTGGCAAAATAAACATTTGATTCGTCAATGCTTAATGTAAGCAGCATGGACAAAAGAGAGGGGATTAATATATATACAGAAAAGAGCCCCTTGCCAGATGGTCCAAGGGTTCTGGCTATGACTACGCTCAGGAAAAAGTTAAAAAGAAGGCTCAATCCCTGATAGAGGAGTGTGCCTGTTGCCTGAATGGTAAAAATTTTAAGGTTTTTCATAGAAACAGTTTCTTTAAAAGGGATACAGCAAGTTCATTTTTTTCCGCCATTACCCTCTCTATTCTCTCTTTTACGCGACTTCTAAGTTCATTAAGTAACGCGGGATTATCAAGGAGATAATCCACTTTTTCGGTTATGGATTTCACAGAATCAACCCCCTTAACGCAGAGATACCTGGCGAGATATTCATCTCGTGAAAGGTTGTATATATTAAAACTCACAAGTGCTGGAACTCCCATTGCCATTCTTTCTGCAACCGCATAGTTAAAACTTTCCGTGTGGGTCACCTGCATGGAAAGGTGCATACCGGATAAAAGTTCGAGATATTCATCCCAGGGGAGCCATCCATGTTTTTTTATTTTTAGCGGAAATTCGTTTAAGATAGGCGTTATATACGGATGAGAAAAGTTTATATGTAATTCTATGGCATCGGAGAATCGTGATGCCGAAAGTGCCGAAATCTGGGTTAATATATTTTTCCCTTCCCTTACGGGTACAAAGAGGTCAATCTTAAAAAGTCTTTCAGTTTTTATTTTTCCTTTAAAAAAGCGAGTGAATTCTTCAAGGTAAAGTGTATGTGGAAAATATACGCTATTCTTCAAAAATCCCATTTCATCAAAAAGTCGTTCATTGAGCAATATGTATCTTATTGCTCCGTCATTATTAAGGGTAACGAGTTCCAGAAAGGAGCGATAGTCTACCATGTTGCATGTCATTTCCATCTGTCCAAGGGTACTACACCACATAACCGAAGGTTTTATGCCTCTTTTGTTGAGTAGTTTTATCAATTTGGGGTAAACAGGTGTCCACCCTCCCAGAATTATCCTGTCCTGGTAGTTATCAATAAGTTGTTTTAAATTTGCAAAGGTAAAAGACACGTTTCTCAGGGCTCTTCTCTCTGCTCTGTAAACAATTTCCCATTTAAATAGGTCTTCAAGATAAACAATATCGACCATGCCACTAACCTTTGTAAGGTTCAGAGCCATGCTCTTAACACCGGGCAGATGTTTGCTTACTATAATACCAATGGGCTTCATGCGGAAAACTATCTTAAAGCCTGATAAATGAAAGCCCAAGCCAGAGTAATTGTATTAGTTATTGACTGATACTTAAATAAAGGTTATAATAGGTATTCAACAAGGAGGTGAATATGCTAAATGAGTTCAAGAAATTTGCCATGCGTGGCAATGTGATGGACATGGCAGTAGGAATCATAATAGGAGCAGCATTCGGGAAGATAGTAAAAAGTCTCGTGAATGATGTTCTGATGCCACCTATAGGACTTTTACTTGGAGGTATTGATTTTTCGCTAAAACAGCTGGTTCTCAAAAGAGCACCGGATGGAGGTATTGTGGCAGCCATAAGGTATGGTATGTTCATAAACACAATCATTGAATTCATAATTATTGCCTTTGCTGTATTTCTTATAGTAAAATGGATGAATAGCCTTAAAAAGGCAGAGAAGGAAACACCGTCTGCTCCACCGGCACCACCCGAAGATGTCGTTCTGCTAAGAGAAATCAGAGACCTTTTGAAAAGCAAATAGGAGGAAATAATGAACCTTTTATTACTGTTAACTTTAATATCCGGAGGTTGGAAAACATCTCTTACGTCTTCGTTTAACATAACCGAAGCCTTTTACAATAATCAATGGCAGAAGGAGGATGTGAGTAATATTACATGGAACATTCAGATAAACGGTGAGGCAAGCAAAGGTTTAAGTAAAGCATTATTTCTAAAAAATAGGTTGTCGTTACTCTATGGTCAAACCTTTGTGCAGGATGCAACAACCGGAAACTGGCAGAAACCGGTAAAATCTCAGGACAAAATCGAGGAGGAGAGTATTCTTTCGCTTAGAAAAGGGTGGCCTGTAGACCCATACGTTTCTCTATACTTTTTATCCCAGTTCTTTGATGAGCCTGACACAATGTATATAAATCCCATGACATTTCAGGAGTCCTTTGGTTTTGAAAGAGAAATTATAAAAGACGAATCTAATACTTTAAGTTCCCGTTTTGGTCTGGCTCTCAAACAGTCTATTAACAGGAAAGACTCAGTTCCTGCTTCAAAGGAAGGTGGTATGGAGTGGATAACGCATGGCAAGTTTAAAATCTCAAAAGCCTCCGTATATGAGATGAATTTAAGGGTTTTTAAGGCACTCATGTCCAATCAGCCAGATAGTGTTACAACATGGAAGGCGCCTGATGTAAGTTTTGAGAATCTTTTAACGGTTAGCGTCAGCAAATATATAAATATGAATGCCTATCTCCTTCTTTTCTATGACAAAGACCAGATAGATGCAGTTCAGTTGAAACAGACCATGTCAATAGGGGTTACCTTCAATTTGCTGTAAGAAAAATCTCTTATATCATCTTATAGAGAGCCGCATTATGCGGCTCTTTTAATTTTTTAAGGTTCAGGTTTTATTTTCTTAAATTCTAACTTGAAAAAATTTAAAGCAGGCTTTATAATTTTAATATGAAGAAAAAGAGCCTTTCTGTATGTCCTGTTTGCGGGGAAAAACTACACATCACAGAATATAAATGTTACAGGTGTGGAACAGTAATACGGGGAAAGTTTGAAACATGTGCGCTGTGTAATTTAAGTGAAGATGAATTACAATTTCTAAAGGTTTTTCTCCTTTCCTACGGAAACATTTCTCTTGTTGCAAAAAAATTCGGTATATCCCATCCAACGGCTAAACTGAGGCTTAAGGGAATTATTGATAGCCTTGGATGGGAGAGGGAGGATGCAATCTCGTCTGAAGAGGTGATTGAGATGCTTGAAAATGGCGAGATTACAGTGGAAGAAGCATTACGTTTATTAGAGGAGGAAAAGGATGGGTAGAGAGGAGATAAAAAAAGTAATAGAGATGGTAAAAGAGGGGAAGATTTCCCCTGAGGAAGGAGAGAGATTAATACTTGCAATAAAGAAGGTGGAGAAAGAGGGAAAAGGGAAAGGTAGATTTTTACGCATATCTGCCGTGGATGAAGAGGATAAGGTAAATATAAAAATCCCGCTGTTCCTCGTTAGGTTGGCGAGTAAATTTGTACCAAAAGAATCACTTTCTTATGAGGTAGGTGGAGAAAAGGTACAGTTGCCCCTTGATGAAATACTTGAGCATCTTACCAACGAAAATTATACTCTTGTCGAAGTTGAATCAGAGGATGGTAGTTATGTAAAAATCTGGATAGAATAAAAGGAGGTTTAATATGTCAGGTAAAGTATGGTCAGGTATCTTTCTTATTTTGATAGGATTATGGATATGGCTCTCAAATATGGGATATCTCAATTTTAAAAGAGATTGGCCCCTTATACTCATTGTCCTTGGAATTTATGCGGTTTTGACTGCTATTACTCCGTCCAAAAGAAGTAAGGAGAAGGATGTAAGGAGATTGTTAAAAGACCTTGAGGATGGAAAAATAAGCGCTGATGATGTAATAGAGGAACTGGAGGATTAAAATGGAGATTCGGGATATTCTGAAAAAGGTTAAAGATGGAGAGATGGATATAAATGAGGCTCTTTCTCTTATA
>JALVYB010000097.1 GCA_027038175.1 Caldifarciminota bacterium
TAAACCTACATGGAACGATTGCCGTGCAGATTGTGAGGTCAATTCTGATGCCGATGATGTTCACTTTATAGAGACACTTATTGACACTCTGTCTGCTGAGTACAACATAGACCAGAGAAGAATTTACGTTTCTGGCACTTCAAACGGTGGTTTTATGGCACTGAGGCTGGCAGTTGAACTCTCAAATAAGATTGCAGCAGTTGCCGCCGTTGCAGCTGCAATGCCTGCTGTCTCGAAATGCTCCGGACCCCATAATCCTATATCCGTTCTGTTTATGAACGGCACTGATGACAACCATATGCCATACAATGGCGGTTATATTTCCAATCCTCCCAACCCCAGACACGGCTCTGCTATGCCAACAGAAGAATCGGTGAAATTCTGGGTAGAATTTGACCATACGGATACGGTCCCGGAAACATACACATTCCCTGACCTTGACCCAGATGACGGCGGAGTTGTGGAGAGATTTACATATAAACACGGGCTGCACAATACAGAGGTAGTATTGTACAGAATAAACGGCGGGGGACATTCAGCTCCAAGCATAAAAGAGCGATATTCGGTTATTTACGAACACTATTTTAACAAACAAAATCATGATATTGAGATGACTGAGGAGGTATGGAAATTCTTTAAAGATAAAACTCTGTGGGAGGCTAAAAATGAATAAAATCCCAAAGGTACTTATTCCTTTGCCAACCTATGGCTTTGACCCAACCGAGGCAGCTATACCATGGAAAATCATGAAACAACATGGTTTTGATATTGTGTTTGCAACACCTAACGGAGAAAAAGCCGAAGGAGATAGAATTATGCTGACAGGAGAGAGGCTCGGGATATATAAAAAAGTACTCATGGCAAGAGAAGATGCTGTAAAAGCGTATGCTGAAATGAGTGAGAGTTATGAATTTAAGCATCCTGTGAGTTACGAAAACATTAATCCAGAGAAGTTTGAGGGAATATTTCTGCCAGGCGGTCATGATAAGGGTGTTAAAGTCTATCTTGAGTCAAAAAAACTTCAAAGCATTATCCCACATTTTTTTGAGCAAGGGAAAGCAGTTGGCGCCGTTTGTCATGGCGTGCTCTTACTTGCACGCAGCATAAATCCCACTACGGGCAAGGCAGTAATATACGATTATAATACAACTTCGCTTTTAAAATCGCAGGAGTTACTGGCTTATTATCTCACAAAAATGTGGCTCGGTGATTATTACCTTACGTATCCAGGAACAACTGTAGAGGATGAGGTTAAAAAGGTACTAAAATCAAAAAAGCAATACAAACGAGGACCTATCCCCATAATGAGAGATACACCTCAAAAACTTCACAGAGGGTTTGTTGTCAAAGATAGAAACTACGTATCAGGCAGATGGCCAGGCGATATATACAGACTCTCAAATTCTTATCTTAAGTTAATTATGGATACGGCGAATCATGTTAAATAGCAAACTCTTCAGAATTTCCCTGGTTAACTTTATAGTAGTTTATGCCCTCTGGGCTCAGTTTCCGCAGGATGTTCCGTACCAGTCAATACATACACGCGTGCCACCTCTTCCTCCTCTATATGGTTCATACATAGATACAACTCTTCCATCCCCTATTAGAATCACCCGTATTACGGATTATGTACCGGATTGGGATTGGTATCCTCATCATGAGTACTCTAAAATCCAGCCATGGAATATTAACAGAACTTACTATAAGTTTTATTCGGTAGCAGTGTACGATGCAGAGACCTATACCATGTTAAGGGAACTTCCAGGAAGCGAAATATATCCCTCCTACTGGTCAAATACAGATCCAGACCTCATATACGGTTTTAAGGAAAATGGTGATATTAAAACATACCGAATATCAACAGATAGCGTGATTTTTCATGACCATATAACAGATAGCGCAGGTAATGATTACGAAGTGGTAAAATTAGGACCCGGTGAGGGAAATATTGATAAGTACGATAGATATGTGGCATTTGTTGGAAAAAGGGGTCAAGACCTTGATGTTATTATTTACGACCTTTCCACATTCACTACTGTATTTATTAAAACGTTTTCCGGAGCATGGGGCAACGGCTCATATAACTTTCCAGAATACATAGACTGGGTGTCTGTCTCACAATCGGGTGATTATGTGGGTATAATGTGGGACCACAATTCCACATCCTCCGAAAATCCCTTCAACGGGCATTATGGGGTGGAAATCTATGATAGAAGTGATATGAGTTTTAAAAGGAGAATAGCAGAGTATGGCAATCACGGGGACTTTTGTTATAGTGCAGATGGGAACGAGGTTTTTGTTCAATTCTGGGGTCCCTCTGGCTCAATTAATATGTACTCTCTTGAGACCGGGGAACGCACTGTGATTTCTTCTCATCCTGATTTTGTGGGAGAAGGGCATATTTCATGTAGAAACATACTAAGACCTGGATGGGCCTATGTAAGCCAGGATGACAGCAGTCGTTCAGGACAGATAGTGGCTGTGAAACTTGACACATCTGGCCTCTGTGAGCTCTTCGGTCACCACTTTAGCAGCAGTGCAAACTATCTAAAATCTCCAATGCCTGTGCCATCTCCTGATGGTAAAATGATAATGTTTAAAAGTGATTTCTGGGACACAACAGAGGACGTTGTATATGAGTTTGTTGCTACACTGGATACAGGCGGCACTTATGTAAAAGGCGAAAAAAGCAGGGGCTTTTTAAAAGTATTTTTTATCCGTGGGAATTATGTTGTCATAAAAAGCAGACACTCAATAAAAGACATAAGCATTTTTTCACTGAATGGAGCGGTTTTAAAGAGATATAAAATTGACAGCCGAAAAGACGTAAGATTAAACGTTCGTTCATTACCCAGGGGATTGTATGTTATGAAAATTTCGTATAAAGATAGGCACGTACTAAAGCCATTTATCAGATATTGATTTTAAAGGTAATCCCAAAAGCCAGAAAAGAAAATATCTTATGTTTTTCGCCGAGATATTTACCGAGAAAGGCTCAAAAAGTAAACCGATTCCGATGCTTGATTTTTTAAAACAATGGCATTATAATGTAATTGTTTTTAAAATTTAATTACATCAGGGTGTCATTATGTTAATGGAAATTTTCCACCCATGGTGGAAATCCGGTGCCGTTCCCGCAAATCTTGTGGGAAAGCGCAGGCAAGTGTTTTATGAAACAGAGAAAAAACTCCCGTTAAGGCAGATAATAATTATTCAGGGATTGCGGCGCGTTGGGAAAACAACGCTAATGTATCAGATAATAGATAGTCTCATCAAAAAAGGGACAGATCCTCTTAACATTTTATATTTCTCTTTTGATGATAGAACTAAAAGTCCCATTGAGATTTTAAAAGAATACGAAACCGAGATTTTGAAGAAAGACCTGAGGTCGGAAAAGATTTACATCTTTTTTGATGAAATCCAGAAGGTTCCTGACTGGGAAAATGCCATAAAAATCATCTATGATTCCTATCCCAACGTAAAACTATTCATTTCCGGATCCATGCAAATAGTAGTTTCTAAAAAAACAAGGGAGAGTCTTGCTGGAAGATTCTTTGATATTCATGTGGAACCACTTGATTTCTGGGAATTCCTTGAATTCAGGAATATTTCAATTGACCGGGAAAGGGTAGAGCTTTATGAGAATGAAATAAAGGTAAATTTTGAAGAGTTCTTGAAAACAGGTGGTTTTATTGAGGCAATAAATATGAACGATATGGAGAAAATCCAGTACTTTAAGGAAAGTATTTTAAAAAGAGTTGCCTTTATTGATATTCCCGGAGTTTTCAGGATAGATTACCCTGAGATTTTATACACACTCCTTGAAATATTTTCAACATACCCGGGCATGTATATAGACTATAAAAACCTTGCCAGTGATTTGAAAATTGACCAGAGAACTCTTTCTGAATATGTTAACCTTCTTGAAAAAGCCCTCCTTGTTCAGAAATTATATAATTTTTCTAACAATAGACTCACGAGTGAGAGGAAATTAAAGAGGATTTATCTGTCAAACACCGGATTTGTTTATGCCTTAAATCCTGAGGTTGAATTTCCTGTGGTTTTTGAACAATATGTTGTGAATACGACTAAAACACAGTTTTTCTGGAGGAGTCCGCAGAAGAATGAGGTTGACGTGATTCTTCTCTGGAATAATGATGTTATCCCCATAGAGGTGAAGATAAGAGAGCGCATAAGGGAAAAAGATGCATCCTCACTGTTTAAGTTCATAAAAAAGTACAACGCCCAGAATGGGATGATGATAACCCTGAATACAGAAAAGACTCTTGAGAAAAACGGCCTTAGAGTGAACCTTGTGCCATACTGGAAGGCAGTAGTAAAAAATACTTTGGCACCGTAATATGTTAAATGCATGCGTAATTATAAATGAATTACGAAGAGCCTGAATAAAGGGCAGATTGTAAAATATTGCTCGTAGAGGATTTAGGACCAAGACTCACCACATACCATTCCCTCTACTTTTACACAAAACTCATGGAAGAAATAATAAAAGCCATGAAAGGTGATTATCTTCTTGATTTTAGAAAGGAGTTTTTGGAGAAATATACAGAAAACGAATAACTTCCGATACCTCTCTTCCCTCTAATGGTGGATGCACTCTCTAATACATTTTAGTTTACACTGACAAATCCACATCCGCATAATCTTCCAGATTCATATTAGGGAAGGCAAACGCTGCTGAAACAAAGAGATGGGCATTGTTGCGTCTAACCATTCCTATCATCTCAGATTTCTTTTTAGACAAATTATCGATAAGCCTCCTCTCATCCCCAACTTCTCTAATAAGATTCCTAAGACTTGAAAGACTTTTTACCTCCACAATTAGAATGCCTTTCTCAAATAGTACTACCATATCCATCTCTCTGCGCTCATTAGAGATATAGTTCGGGAAAATAGTATCATTATATCCCAGTTCTTTTAACCTTTGCCTAAAAAGCTCAGTAACAACTCTTTCGGCACTGAAAACATAATTAGTCCACTTATTTGGATATATCTTCAAACTCACGATATTTATCCTCTTTTTTATTATTCACATAATCAGTATAGTACTGAAGCAATCCAAAATGCCTTTTAACATTATTCACTAATATATTGATATTTGAAGCCCCATACTTTTTTACCAGCAGCATCTTAGACTCCCTTGTAATATAGTTATCCGAAAGGGGTGGATGCAACGAAAATAGTTCATAGAGGAATTTCTGTAAATTCGAGACATTCTCTTTAGTGAATATCAACATAAAGAAAGGCAAGATGATATTAAAAAACATTTCAAGTTTTCGTTCATTTCCTATACCTTTAAAATCCATGATTTTTAATACTTTCTTTTTAGCTTCTTTAGGATTCAACGGCACAGCAAAATTTTCGTTGATTCTGTCCTTAAAGAACCCCACAAGCCCTTTGTCAAAAGACATGCATAAAAGGTTGACTATACCTTTTATTCTATTTTGGGGATAGTTAGGTGGGCGAACTCCTCTGAAAATCCATACAGCCTTATCCATGCGCAATGAAAGGTCAAAATCCGGAGGTAAGTGATTAATACTATCCGACAGATTTCCCCTGTACAAAAGTGCCTCTTCAACAGCCTCCTGTGAGCCCAGCATTCTAATCTGGGAATAAGGCAATATAGTAGCAAGTGCCAGAAACTGTAATTTATTCTTGCTATAACCGAGAGATAGCATAATCTCTCTATAAAGGGCTTCATCTGGTAAAGCAACATTAAGAAGGTTCCTCATGCGATCTACTTTTTTTAATAGCCTTTTTTCACCAAGTTCATCCAGCAAAATTTCTATCGACACGTCCGCCACGATTAAACATTTTTTGCCTTTTTTAAGCGATTCTGGACAAGTTCGGCGACGGCGTAATAGACTTCTTTTCTTTCTTCTTCTGTAAGTCCTAAAGCGTCAAAGACTATATCGTCAAGGGCTTTCCTGTCTGGCAGCGGGTTAGGCTCTTGCTCTCTAATCGGTCTATCAGGGTCAAAACCAAGTTCGGTAAAGATAGTATCAATTTTTTTATTTTTTAGAATATTATTAGCTATATTTTCAGTTATAACGGGAATATACATTTCTTTAACTTCATAAACTTTAACATCTACCGGCCCTCCTCCACCACCATAAGTTCTACTCATTAGCTCAATATAAAATAAAGTTAAAGTTGAATTTAAAACTAAACCTAATTTATTTTTCAAACCTTTATCGTTTAAGTAAATGTCATAAAACCTTGCATCAACTAAAAAGTTTTTATTCATTGCTACGAAAAATCTTTCTCTATATGTCATTACCCATAGGAAATCACTAAATTCTGAAATATTCAGCCTCCACCATTCCCTTCTACTTGCACAGGTTGGTCTTTTGTGAAAGCTCTGTTTTTCTCCCCATTTGATATAATCAAGGGCAAAGCTGTTTTTTAGCTCTTTTTTGGATTTATTGCACATAAAGACTTTATATTTTAAATCTTCTTCTCTAACTATTATGGTTTTCAGTTCTCTTGGGCTTTTTATAACAGGTTTTAAAAATTCTTCTTCAATCAGGAATAATTTATAATCTTTTGCATTACTTCCCCATTTGCTTGGTTTTATAACTCTTAAGCCTTTCTCTTTTATTTCATTAATAGAGCTTAAACCTTTAAGATTTTCTATTTTTTCAAGCTCTTTTTCAGTTATTATGTCTGTCCAGTCTTCCACATAGAAAAATTCATTAGCCCCTGTTTTTATTCCAAATCTTACCTCTACTATATCTCCCAATCTAACTAACTTATCTTTACCCTTTTCTAAAATAGTAAAGAAAATATCAGGTGCTCTTAAGAATTTTCCTCCCCATTTGTTTCCTTCATAGGATAGTTTCGTACAGTCTGAAGTAATAGATTTTTGTTTGTCTTCTTCAGTTGAAACGCCATCACAGTATAAATCTTTCTGTTTTATAGGGAAAACTCTGTAATCCTCTGTTTTGATTATGTTCTTAACAAGCTCTGGTAGTGGTTTGTTTTCTACTTTTATTCCTATTTTGTCTATATCCATCAGATTTTGTTTGTTTATTGCCTCTTCAAATGGCTTTTTCCACATTACAAACTTTGCGATGTTTTCTAAATTCTCTTTTTCTTTATTTGATGGGGCAGAAGTGAAGATTATTATCGTGTTTACATCGGCTTCTTTGAAACTTCTTTTAGACTGGTTGTCGTTGATTGAGTAAATTTTTACTTTTCTTAACAGAAATTCCTGTAATGCTCTTCCAAATCCAACATCAAGCCATGAGTTTGAGGTTATGAATGAAAATACTCCTTTTTGATTTAGCAGTGATAAAGATTTAAAGTAAAAATAAACATAAAGGTCAGCTTTGCCGTCAGGTTTGAACTGTTTCCCGTAAAGATTTTCTACCATTTTTTGAAGTTTTTCTTTGTATCCTTTTTTTAAACTTCTCCATTGAGTAGGTGTAAAATCTCTTTCATTTAGTAATGGTGGTGCTATCTTTTCCTGTCTTACATAAGGCGGATTCCCTATAACTATATCAAAACCTCCTTTTTCCCCAAACACCTCTGCAAATTCAATTTCCCACAAAAAGAAATCCTTCTCTTTCTTTTTTATATCCGAGATATTACTTAAAAGACTTCTCAGATTGTTAATCTGGTGAGTTATATTCTGGATTTCTGTTTTTTTCTTTCTTATTTCCCTCTCAAATAAACTTTTCTGTTCTAGCGTTTCTTCAAACATGGACATTTGTTTTGACTGAGTTTGAATAAAAGACGCCAATTCACTCTTTTCCTTTTCCAAGTCATTGAGCACTTTTAATATAATATCCTTTAAAAGTGAGGCTTCCAACTCTTCTATGGCTTTTTTCTCCTTCAGGTCAGCACTGCGCTCCCTGAAATATTCAGTTTTTTTCTGTTTTAGTAACTTTATTTTATTCTTGATTCTATTAGGTAGATACCTGTATAAAGTATTCCTAAACGAGATAGGTACATTGTTAATCTCCTCTATCAAGCTATCCCCCTGTCGTATTTTAAAGGAAAGATGTGGCAGTAGCGGGGTAGTATATATATCCATATACTTTTCATCTGTGTCAATAATTAATGAGAGCCATAGCCTTAATTCTGCTATCTGGACTGCCCAATTTTTTATATCCACACCATAAAGGTTCTCATTAATAATTTTTTCCTTCAAAGCGAATAGGTTCTCTTCTTTATCATATAAAATTCTACTTATAGCTGAATGAAGCTCCACTAATATATTCATCATACTGACAAGAAACGAGGCGGATCCCACTGCTGGATCCACCACTTTCAAGTTGTCCAGAGATTTCTTAATTGCTACAATCTGATCTCTCTCTAAAGAGGTTAGTTGATCAGGTTCATATACAAATTTAATAAGCTGCTCTTTAGGTATTTCCGTATGTTGTACCATGTATTCTACGAGTGCGTTTCTGCACATGTAATCTATTTCAACACGAGGTGTATAAAAAATCCCAGAACTCCCTCTTTCTTCTTCCGTAATCAGTGATTCGTATACCTTACCCAGCATTTCTGGGTCAATTGCAACTTCAACATCGTAGGGCAGAGATTCGTCTATGGTGAAATTGAAAATTTCCAGAAATCCCTTTTTATTATCATTGTCAAATGGACCTGGTTCAAAGAGCCATTCAAATACCTTATCAGGGATATCAATAACAAGATTGTCAACCTCATTCTTCATAAATAAACCGCCATTTAAAAACGGCATAAGCTCAAATGATGCTTTTATTTCATCTGGTAAATTCTCCTGGAAGAAGGTAAAGTTTTTATTAAATGCTCCAAAAAACAGGCTCTTCAGCCAAACAGAATAAAATGTATTTGTTTCTGAATCTGAATTCTTATATTTCAGCCATAAATTTCTTAGATATCTTTTATCTGGTTCATAATCCTTCCATTTTAACCAGCCTTTCTTCTGTAAGAAATAGATGAACATAAGGCGGGACAAAAGTTGTAGAGAAAATGCATGTTTTTCCTTAAAAGAGACCTCATTCGGCACTATGAGATTCTTAATAATAACTTCAAATAAAGCATATCTGAATGCCTCAAAGAATTCCTCAGTAACTTTATCAACACTAAAAGCCTCAAGAATCTCGTCAAGACTGGGAAAGGCATCCTGGGTAAGCAATGGAACAAACCTTGATTGCGCTGTGTGACTGATTTCATTCTTGCCTACTATGTATGAAAACCTTTTGGGTGATGTTAATTGTTTTTGTATTTTTATCCTGCCATCAGAAGGAATTGAAATAGAATGCTCTGCCTTTACGAAGGAAAATCGCCAGTCCTCTTCTGTTGGTGAAACAAACGCAACTAAAGCAGCATCTTTCCCAGTATTTTTTAAATAACTGGCTACAATATTTCTTAATGTGGAACGAGCCCTGAATAGTGTAGTATTTTTGCTTAATGATATGACAAGTATATCTAAATGCTCCTCTTTAGGCGTTGTATAACTCCCGATAACTTCATAAGAGTGTACAAATTTTATTAAATTTGACGGCAGAGATTCCAGAGGGTATTGTATACTTTTTCTCTCATAAGTTTTTAGTAAGTTAGATATAAAAGTGATAAAGTTAGTTTTATCAAATGGTGATTCAAAAAGATTTTGTATGAGGGTTCGAGCTTGCTCTTTATTCATTCTTTATTCCTCCGCTAAATACAAAGACAAAATAACCTCTCTTTTTCCCCAGAAAGGAGAAGTTTCTTCTACAAAATGTGATTTTAGCAAAGATGATGGGATATGCACCTGAAGGGTAGCCACTACTTTTAAAGGGTTTGTTATTTCATATTTCAAGTCTTTTAATGCCTTCAAGGTTTTCTTTATGGTTTGTTTTGGCAATCCGCCTTTCTCCAATCTCTCAATTACTTTTTTAATATACGCTTCTTGATCTTCTGTGAGTTGTTTTGAATTTTTTTGTGTAGCTTTCAGTATACCAATTAGTTCCTGAATATTGTTTTTCCCTTTTTTCTTTGGTTCTCCCAGTTGTAATTCTTCTGTTGTTGCAAATTCAAAAGCTTGTTTATTTTTGTCGAGTAGTTCGTAATACTTATCAGGAATACTCTTCTTCTCTTCATTCACAGAACTCTCAAGTATTTCTGCTGCACTCATAAAGTCAAGTTCTTCTGGCTCAGAATCCAGACTGCATATGAAAAATTTCTGGATTTTTCCTTTTCTGAAATATGTAAGAAGATTATTCTCCCGATTTGTATAGACCTTGGCAGTTCTTGCTTTTTTCGGAAGGTTCTTGATTTTTGCAAAGAGGTCCGGTTGTTTGTCACGTATTTCTTTTATTATTTGCAAATACTTCAATTCACTTTCTTCAAGGTCATCTTCACCTGTAACAGTCTTTTTAGACAATAATCTATTGAATAACTCGTGTGAACCCACAGGCTCACCTTCAGTCAAAATTGCTGCATCCCCTCCTAACAGAGTAAGAAATGCATTTATCTTCGCTTCAGCGATTTCTTTCAACTTTATTTGGTTATTAGATTGTTTTGTTGGAAAGAAGTTAAATATATAAATCTTATTAAATTTTGTATCTATTCGGTTTACACGGCCAACTCTCTGCATAATTCTTGTAGGATTCCATGGTATATCGTAATTTATAACCACATTGGACCTGTGTAAATTAATACCTTCTGAAAGTACGTCAGTTGAAACTAAAATACGGTACTCATCTTTTGGGTGTCTTGCCCTTGCATCAAAGTTTTCGATTACTTTATCACGAACTGCCTCACTCACACTCCCGGTGAAACAAAGAGCAATGTTCGAGAATTTCTCGTTGATTTGTTCAGTAAGATATTCTGCCGTTTCTTTAGATTCCGTGAAAACAATAAGTTTACTTGTCTTTAGTATGTCGTTGGTGGAAAGCTCTTCAATAAATTTTTCTAATTTGGGGTCTCTTTTTATGCTTTTCCACATATTTTCGATTGCATAAAGGATTTGCAGGTCTTTTTCAAGATCTTTGAGAAGTGTATCGCTGAACTGGGCACTGCTATATTCCTCGGCTTTTCCTTCTTCTATGAGTTTTAAAATTGCTTCGTCATCACCTCTCTCAAGATAATCAAAAATTTTCTGGGAGTATTTCTTGCTTATATATATTTTACCCTTCTTGAAACTTTCTATAAACATCTCGTAAGATCTAATGAACCTATTTATAGAATTTCTGAAAGCAAAGAAACTACTTTCAAGTCTCTTCACAAGAAGGATTTTCATAAACGTCCCCATATTGCGCTGAGACTGTTTTTCTAGCTGCGATATTTTACCTTTGAAATAGAGTAATGGCATGTAGCGGGCGTATGAGAATTCTGTAGCTATAAGTCTAATTGTTTTGTCAAAAATGGCATCTTCGACCTCGTTGAATTGATAATAAAGAGGCTGAGGATTTTCTACCTCGGGAAAAGTTATATTTTGTTTCTTTAAATCCTGGGTAAAATACTTTTCTATCTCGCTACGAGTGCGGCGTACCATCAGATATTTCAAAACTTTTTCCCGTATTTCCTTGGCATTTTTTCTTACTACCTCTAAATATTTTTCGTAATCCTGCTCTCTGTTGATGTTCTTTAATCTTTTCTCAAGTCTCGAAAAGAACGATTCCAGATCGGGGAGGTTAGGAATTGTGCTTCTTTTTGTATTCTGAAAAAGTTTTATTTGGCTCAGGATGTCTTTAGGAGAATTGTTATAAGGTGTCGCTGTTACAAGTATAACACGCTTGCCTCTACATATTTGCGCCAGTTTTTCATATGTTTTCGTATTTTCACTTCTGAATCTATGAGCTTCATCTATTACAATATTCTTATACTTTTCAACCCCGCGTTTCAATATATGATCTAATTTTCCTATAGACTCAAAATCTGCATGGACTTTAAAATCAGAGAAAACATTAGGCCAGGACCCGGGATTATTTTTATCAAGTAGTACAGGTGGGGCTATAACAAGAGTTCTTCCATCAAGTTGGTTTACTAACATTGCAGTAATATAAGTCTTACCAAGCCCAACCACATCTGATATGAATACTCCACCGTATTCTTCAAGTATCTTTTTTGCATTTAAGACAGCCTGTTCCTGATATTCTAATTTTTTAAAGTTTGTAGGATAGTAAGTAACAAAAAGATCTTCTGGCTGATTAAGTTCGTCTTTAAAATACTCATACAGGAATTTTAGATATAGTTCGTAAGGCGTTATGTCGTCTCTTAGCCATGTTTTTTTGTTTACGGTCTCTACATATTTCTCGCTCACCTCTACGGCGTTCTGCCAGAGTTCTTCAAATTTCCTTTTAGCAAATTCATAATCAGCCCTGTTTTTAAGTTCCACGTTAAATTCAAGGTTATTTTCAAGTCCAGCCTGTGTGAAGTTACTTGAACCAGTAATTATCCTACCTGCATCTCTATCACCTTCCTTAAAAGTCATTATATAAACTTTGGCATGCAAACGTCTCGTGGGATAAGCACGTATTTCAAGTTTTTTGGATCTAATCCATTCAATGAACTTCTTTATTCCAATTTCTACTTCGTAACTATCCTCGGCATTTTCAAGTTCTTGAACTATACCTTTTTCAAGTTCGACCTTTGTTTCACTGTGTGATATTGGAAAGTTTTCTGGATTATTAGCAGACTCTATGAGGTCAAAAGTCTCTCTGTTAATCCCGATTCCTATAAGAATTCGTATCTTCTCTGCATTCTCAAGGGATTTATAAAGTCTGAAGAAACCGCTTATATAAAAATATCCGACTATGCAATCGAAAAAACGGGTATCTTTAATCAGGGTGTTGAATCTTTGAGTGAGAGTTTGGCCTTCTTCATTGGTTATAAAACTTAAATCACCAGTGTTATACGTTTCCATCTGCTATATTATAATGTCGTGAAAATGTAAAAAGAAAAATTTGTTAGGTATTGTATTAATTATTGCAGACATAGTCCCTCTTCTTGTTGGGACTGTCTATTCTGAAGCAAATGTTAGACTTATCCCAAACTCCAGAAGCCGGTTTTTGATTGAATTAAACAGGTTTTCATCCTTTCCTATATCCTCCGGTGGGATTATGCCTTTTTGTGAGACCTTACCTTCAAGCATTAGTTCTGCCACAGATAGGGCTGTGTAGCCTGTTGTTCTTGACATGGCTGTTTCTTTTCGCTCTGCGTCATAGTAATCTACAAGTTCAAATGTGAGAGTTTTTTCGGTGCCTTCTGTTACAACACGGAAGAGCATCATGTCTTCTATGTCTTTCTTTGCATACTCTTTGAGGATTTTAAGGAGTTCCTCTTTGTCTGTGCTCTTTATCCACTCTGCATGTCCTTTATATCTTACGGTTTTCTCAAACATGTTCTTTGCCCATCTCTTTCTGGTAAGACTTCTCAAGCCATCAGTGTAAAAGGCTTCATAGGTTTTGTCATTGAACTTGACTTCTTCTATACCGTAAAGAGGAGGAACGAATTCGACCTGCCAGTTTTTCACAATACGCACAGGTCTTTCGTATTCTGCGAGTAAGTCCTCTGGATTAAAATGCACAACAAGGTTTAAAGGTGGCATGGGTTCTTTCGGGATTCCGCCGACGTATACTCTGACATCCTTTAAAAATCCTATATTCGCCTTTGCGTATCCCACACACATATTGGAGAGACCCGGGGCAATACCTGCATCAATAACAATGCCTATGTCTTTCTCTTTTGCATGATGGTCGTAAAAAGTGGCATCTTCCTCAACGAATGTAATGTCAACTGCGTTTTTCCCTGCCTCAATAATCTTTGAAAGCCCCTTTATACCGAATTTTGAGGGAAGGGCGTTTATTACAACCTTTGAGTCCCTTAATATTTCAGATATTTTTTCATCGTCAATACTCAGTTTATACCCTGTTCCTTTGAAAAGATTAAGGTTTTCCTCGCTTATGTCAATGCAAGAGACCCTATGTCCCCTGTCAATTAACCTGTTTCCAATTACCCTGCCCTGTTTGCCACACCCTATAATGCAGAAATCAAAGGTTGCCATATTCTTTTAAATGCCTTTTACCGAGGTTGACATATTCCTCGGCGTTTTCAAGGATTGCTTTTAAATCTTCATCCGTTACCTCACGCACTACTTTTGCGGGGACACCTAAAATCAAAGACCTTTTGGGGTATTTTTTACCCGGTGGGACAAGTGCACCTGCGCCAACAATGGATTCTTCCCCTATTTCTGCACCATCCAGAATAATTGCACCCATGCCAATTAAAGAGCGTGAGCCTATTTTGCAGCCGTGAAGAATTACGCCATGCCCAATTGTAACATCCTCTCCCACTATTACAGGGTAATCAGGTGGTGTTATATGCAGGACAGAGTTATCCTGCACATTACTCCTTGCACCTATCACTATCTTACCGATGTCACCTCTTAAAACCGCTCCGTACCAGATACTTACCCCATCACCCAATTCAACATCACCAATTACCTTTGCAGTGTCTGCAACAAATACATCCTTACCTATCTTTGGCTCTTTACCATTAAATTTAAGAATCATTTAAGACCTCCTTATTTCCATCCCTCTACTTTCTCCGCTTCTTTCACAAAAAGTTCAGACGTATATGCATCTATGTTTGTTAAGTGAACTTCTTTTAAATGCTCTGGTTTTACATCCTTAAAAAATCTGATAACCTCATTTAAAATTATCTTTGCAGCCCTTTCTTTCGGAAAACCGAAAATGCCGGAACTCACAGCAGGAATGGCAACGGATTTTATGCCCTTTTTCTCTGCAAGTTCAAGAACGCTTCTTATGGCGCTCTTTAATTTGTTATCCTCATCTCCTTCTCCCCATACAGGTCCAACTGTGTGTATTACATATTTTGCCTTTAAGTTCCCTGCACCTGTTATTACAGCACTGCCAACAGACACAGGACCCTGTTTTCTTACGATTTCATCGCTCTCTTTCTGAATCACATACCCGCCTTTTCTCACTATTGCACCTGCGACCCCGCCACCGTGCTTTAAATGGGAGTTTGCCGCATTGGTAATGGCCTCTGTTTCTTCCTCTGTAATGTCTCCGTGAATGATTTTTATAATGTAATCACCCTTTTTCAGTGTATAGAGTTCTTTCATCTTGCACCTCCTTTAAGGAGCTTTCCTATATTGTACGCTGTAAAATAAAGGTTTTCCTCTGCCTTTTCAAATGCCTCTTTTTTGTCCTGAATACCGTTTACAATTGAAAATACAGCATCCACAACTTTGTATGCCTCTTTGTCCACTTTTGCCACACCGCACAGGACAATAACCCTTTTACCTGATTTTTTTGCCTTCTTTGCAATAACATAGGGCGCCTTGCCGTGAAAAGATTGAAAGTCAAAACTTCCCTCGCCTGTTATAACCCATTCCACATCCTTTAATTTTTCTTCAAAACCGGTTATTTTCAGGAAAAACTCTGCACCGCTTACCAGTTCTGCACCTGTTAAAGCGTAAAGTGCAGCACCTATACCGCCTGCCGCACCACCACCTTCTATTTTTCGCATATCCCTTCCTGTCTTTTCCAAAAGAAGCTCAGCGAGTTTGTTAAGCCCTTTTTCCATGGGTTCAAAATACTCTTTTTTCAAACCCTTCTGGGGTCCGAAGACTCTCACTGCACCGTCTTTACCAAGAAGGGGGTTTTTCACATCGCTCATGATTTTTATCTCAACACCATTTAATACTTTACTCAGTTCATCCGGGATATCAATTTTTTCAAGGCTGATAAGAGCACTGCCCTCTGGCTTAAGGAGATTGCCGTTTTCATCGTAAAATTTAACCCCCAGTGCCGCCATCATACCCACACCGCCATCAACAGTCGCAGAGCCACCAATGCCCAAATAGATTTTTCTGTATCCTTCCTTTATTGCGTAGTTTATGAGCTCGCCTGTTCCATAACTTGTGAGGTAAAGGGGATTTCTTTTATCCTCTGGTACGAGTTTTAGACCAGATGCACCCGCCATTTCCACGAATGCAAAGTCATTATAGTAAAATATGGGGGCTTTAATCTTTTCAAAGGTAGGAGATGTCACCTCGTACCATTTAAGGGTACCTTTCAGGTTATACTGAAGGGCATCAAGGGTGCCACCTCCCCCATCTGCAACTGGATGCAAAATGGGATAAAGGCCGGCATCCTGTAATGCCCTTCCTACAGCCTCCGCTGCCTCTTTCGGGGTGAGAGTTTCTTTAAACTCACACGGTGCAACGAGCACCTTCATATGGTCTAAATGTTAAAACACCTGTACCGTAAGAACAAGGGCTTAATTGACTGGATAGGCAAGTGTGTTTACGGTTCCCCTGTTTTTAAGGCTTATAAACAAAGTATCTCTGTCTATGTAATAGTCTGCATATTTTCCAGTGAATGGGTCGAGATAAAGGTTTCTGTCGCTCATGGTATCAAAATAAACCTCTTCCGGGAGTTTTTTGAAGTTCCTGTAATAGTTAAGCACATCAATTGCAGTATATACCTGTGCAAAATGAGCACGTAGTTCGTAGTAATCAAGGATTACTCTTCTTGCTCCGGGATATTTTTCCAGGTTGTTATATGTTTCCTCTGAAAAGAGAACCCCTGACGTGTATTCATTGAACTTCTTCTTCTTTTTTCTGTATTTTTTTAGTTCAACCAGATTTTTAGAGAAAAATCCATGCGGCATAATGTATTTTTCAAGAACCCACAGGAAGTTTTTTCTTTTTCCTGAAAAAGCCTGTACACCGCTCTGTGCAAGCTGCTGATACATTGAACTCTCTGGAGGATACCACGAATTTTCTATATCTTTCAGCGCATCCTGCATGTCAATTGCTTCATCAACGCTAAGAAATGGTATTATCATCTTCATTTCATTCACAACATAAGTCGAGACAATAATCCCTGTGACAGAGCCTTCATAGGTCCTGGCAGCGTTGTTTATATCGCGAGCCATGGTCAAAAGATCAAGAAGCACGTCTTTTCTTTTTAAAGGAGATAAGGTTTCTGCTCTTTCTATGGAAAAAGCGGCCATGTTGATAATCTCCTGTGAAGACAATGGATATTTATTCGGTAATCTGTCCGTATCGTAAATTGCGAGGTATCTTGAAAGAGCCCCTCTGTGTATGTAAAAAAGCACACTCTCTGGATGTCTTTTCATCATGTCTATACCGCTGAGATAAGAGTTAAATGCATTCTCCTCATAAATGGTGCTCTGGGTGTCTTTTCTATAAGGCACCCTGTAATATTCAAACTGCTCTGCCTTAAGTTCCTTCTTAAGAGAATCAATCTCTTTTTGGACCAAAAAGTCCACAAGGAAACCAATTAAAAGCGGCAAAGACAAAACTATTAGAATAATGGACGTTATTAAACATCCTTTTCCCTGGGTTTTCATTGCTACCCCCTCCTCAGTATAATATTACACTCTGAGTTACGTCGTGTCAAGTAGAATTTAAAATTGTTATAAAACAAGGAGGAGCATTATGGCAATGATGGAGATAAGTGTTGTGCCCGTTGGCACAGAAAAACCCGGCGTGAGTGATTATGTTGCAAAGGCTTTAAAGATAGTAAAAGAAAGTGGACTTGAATATATGCTTTCTCCAATGGGAACTATTGTAATAGGAGATGTTGACAGCCTCCTGAAACTCGCCTCAAAGATGCACAAAACTGTACTTGATGATGTTGTGAGGGTTGTGACCTACATTAAAATTGATGACAGAAAAGATAAAGCCCTCACCTTTGAAGGCAAAATTAAAAGTGTGATGGATAAAGTTTAGGTATTGGGAAGAGTCGCAGCACTCTTTATATCACCTGCCTTTTTAAGGGCCCATTTTGTGACGACAGGACCTATGATCTCATATATAACCGTGGTGCCTATGATAGTATCAAAAATTATTCCTCCATAGGCGGGAAAGTCGTTTTTGGCAATAAGCGCCACACCAAGTGCCACTCCAGCCTGGGGAATAAGACCAAAACCGATATACCTCTGCACGTTTAAAGGGGCATGACCTAAAAAGGCGCCGATTTTCGCACCAAGTACCTTGCCTAATATCCTTGTAAAAAGATATACGCTCCCAAACACCCCAAGATGCTTTATTGATTCAAGTTCGAGATTAGCACCTGCAAGCACAAAGAAAAGAAGATACAGGGGATACTCTATACCTTTGAGTGCGTGGAAAAACCTCTCATCACCTTTCAATGTATTAACAACAGTTGCTCCAAGAACCATACTGGAAAGAAGCACCGAGAGATGCAAATGTATTGCAATTCCAATGGCAATTAAGATAAACCCCAGAGTGTAAATTTCAAGTCCCTGTTCTGTTCTTATCTGCTTTGCAAACAACTTAAAAAGGAAACCGAGAATAATGCCAAGGACAAATGCCCCGGCAATTTCAATCAGGCCATGTCCCATTGCCTCAAGCAGCATCATCCCTCCAACATGATGATAGGAAAGGGCACGGGCTATGGCAAGAGAAAAGGAAAAAATTATGAGACACCACGCATCATCAATTGCAACAACACCAAGAAGAATACTCGTGAAAATTCCCCTTGCCCTGTATTCCTTAATTACCATTACAGTGGCGGCAGGAGCGGTGGCAGATGCAATGGCACCGAAAACAAGTGCAATGTAAAGGGGCTGGTGTAAAAGAAGATGAAAAGCGAGTGTCACAAGTACCCATGCCCCGGCCGCTTCAAATACGGATATAAAAAGCACAGTTTTTCCTATTTTCTTGAACCTCTCAAGTGAAAAATTCTGCCCGATTGAAAAGGCAATGAACCCAAGAACTATGTTGGAAACAAAAGATGAAGATGAGAGAATTTTGTGAGAAAGGAGATTTAAAAACTCTTCACCAATTATAATACCGAGTATGAGGTCACCCGTAACTGCGGGTAACTTTATCCTGTCTATAATTCTGGATACAATAAAGCCAGTGAGGAAAATTATACCAAGGCTTAAAATGGGGTCAAGATGCAACTAATAAAGCCCTCTTTCCTTGAAAACGAAGCGTACAATATCAAAAACACCGATTATACCGGTAAGTTTTCCCCCATCTGCTACAACAGGCATCTGCTCTTTTTTGTGAGCCCTTAATATCTCGTAAGCCTTTTCCAGTTTTTCTGTTTCCTGAATGGCAATGAACTCTCTGTCCATAATGTCTGACATCACTACAAGAATACCAAGTTCGGGCTCTATCTCAACCTTGAAAATATTTTCGTCCCAGAACTCGTCAATAAATGGAGAAAGCCTTAACAATTCTCTGTCGTAGGGTAAGAATACGTCAATGAGGTTCTGGAGTCTCACAAGACCAACCAATTTCATATCCTCATCCACCACAGGTACAATTGGAAATGTGTGGAAACTACCGAATTTATTGAGCAGTTCCCTAAGTGTGGTATACATCCCAACATATATAACGTCTTTGTTCATAACATCCTTTACTATCATAATTTTCTCCCGTTTGGCTAAATTTTAACAGGAATACATCAGATTGTCAATAGTTCGCTACATCTCAAAAATCGGCACACCGGGTAAAAGGTCAAAGACTTCTGCTTTTTTGCCAAAAAGACCAAGTGATGCAAGGGAGAGGTCACCTAATTTTTTAAAGGATAACTTTCCTATTCCTTTACTTTTGGCTCCGAAATAAAATAGTCTAAGTCTTTCGTCTTCCTGTACTGCCCAGTTAAAAAAATAAATGGGGTCTGAATTGAGATATAAGCCCTTTTTCCATTTTTTAACCCCTTCTATCCTTACTTCTCTTAAAAAATACATAGAGGACTTATTAAACCTTTTAGTGCCATGCGCTTCAATAACAAAAGCGTATTTTTTTACGTTAACTCTTTTTTGTATCTTACTTTCAAAAAACTCTAAAATAAAATCACGGAATGCATCCCTTGCCCCATGGGCATAAGCCTGAAACAAAGCTGCGAAATCTCTTATATCAAGCCTGAAAAAACTGTGTATAGGCCCAAAATGCGGTGTAATAATTTTGTTATCCCACAGAATGTAAACCTTATACTTTTCTCCTTTTAAATCTTTATTGTCGCCAAAAACAATAAAAGGAGGGGTATTGTCGTACAACACCCCTCCCTCTTTTAAAAACCTCTCGTATTCCTCTTTTATAAACTCATTCATCAAGCATATGTACAAAGAGACCGGAACGCAGTTTGGGCTCAAACCATGTGGATTTAGGAGGCATTACGAGTCCGGCATCTGCCACACGCATAAGTTCCTCAATAGAAGTTGGGTACATGGAAAATGCAACGCCACCTGACTTGTCTGCCTTCTCTTCAAGAATGTTGAGACCTCTTATACCTCCCACAAACTCAATTCTCTTGTCTTTTCTTGGATTCTTGATACCGAGTATGGGATCAAGCAGGTTATCCTGAAGTATTGCCACATCAAGGCTTTTCACAGGGTCATTTTCATCTATTATATGCTGTTTTGCTGTAAGTTTATACCACTTTCCATCAAGATACATCCCAAATGTGTGTCTTTTTTCTGGCTTATAAGGATTGCCTTTTGTGCCCTTCTCTTCAATTTCAAACACCTCTCCAACTTTCTTTAAGAATTCATCCTTTGAAAGTCCATTTAAATCCTTTACCACCCTGTTATAATCCATTATATAAAGTTCATCGTGGGGGAATGCCACTGCAAGGAAAAAGTTATATGGCTCCTCTCCTGTGTGATTGGGATTCTTCTCTTTCCTTTCTTTCCATACCCTCACTGCTGCGGCGCTTCTGTGATGTCCGTCTGCTATGTAAAGATATGGAATTTCTCCGAATATTTTGACTATCCTCTGAATGGTTGAGTTGTCATCTATAAGGTAAAAAGTATGCCTTACGTTGTCCACTGTAAAATCGTATTCAGGCGCCTTGCTGCTTTTGATTTCATTTACTATTTCTTTTAAATCCTCCCTTGATTTATACGTAAGAAATACAGGACCATTCTGAGCATTGGTGTAGTCTATGTGTTTTGTTCTATCTATCTCCTTTTCAATCCGTGTATTTTCATGCTTTTTGATTATTCCCTTTTCGTACTCCTCACAGGAGAACACACCTACAATACCGTGTTGAACTCTTCCCTCCATTTCCTGCACATAAAGGTATAACATGGGCTTTACATCCTTTCTGAGCACACCATCCTTGATGAATTTTTCAAGATTTTCTTTTGCCTTTAGATATACCTTTTCATCATAAAGGTCAATACCTTCGGGAAGGTCAATTTCGGGTTTTGTGATATGGAGAAAAGAATAGGGATTATCCTCTGCCATTTTTCGGGCTTCTTCTGACGATATGACATCATAGGGTGGAGCCTGTACCTTTAAAACAAGGTCTTTCAAGGGTCTCAAAGCTCTAAATGGTCTGATTGTTGCCATTTATCCCTCCTTGTTGTATGCGTATATTTTAAAGTATTGAAAATGTAAATTGTAACTGACAGGGAACTCTGAAAGGTACTATCAATAATTTGAGTTTTATTTCAAACCCTTTATACTCTGTCACGGAAAAACATAAAACAAAAGGAGGCTATATGTACAAAAAATTATATGCACTAATACTTGTACCTTACTTACTGTTTGGCTGGGGTGGAGACTTTATGGTTGCTCAGTCAGACACCTCTTCTGGAGTGTTTTACCTCTATAATGCTGTTATGGGAAGAGACCAGAGGCAGGCAATATTTGCAGTAAAGGATAAAAGCCCTTACTACATGTATGTTTACCTGGAAGATTCTGCTCAGGCCGGAACATTTTCAGAGGTTTCAACGCCTATGAATTTCAATTCACGTCCTTCCAAGTTATTAACGTACTATAACTGGACAGATTCTATGACTTATATGGTTGCATATTTACCAGATTATGGTTACAGTAATCTTCTTTTCCTGCCCTATCATCAGGATTACTCCTGGGATTATACAGAATTTCGTAACATAGATGGAACACCTGATGATACCCTTATTTATCCTGATTTTAAAGGAGTGTATGTTCAATATTATGAAAGGCCATATTTCTTCGTCTCATGTGTAAAACGCACGGCATCATATGATTCAGTATTTATATATACAAGTCGCGATACGGGAAACACATGGCAAAGACATTATATCTCCACACTAACAAGCGGCAGGTACAAAGATCTTGACATCGACGTAAATTATCTTCACGATACAATTTTCCTGTGGAGGGTATTTTCAGCCACATCCAATGATACAACTTATTGGTCAGCAATAAGAA
>JALVYB010000098.1 GCA_027038175.1 Caldifarciminota bacterium
GCCCGTATATTTTTGAGAAGGTCCTTAATATTACAACGTTTCGGCCCTCACGGATATATTGCATGGTATCTGGAAAATCTGTAAAGTATGAAGCGTACTCATAGTATGCCTCATCAAATACGATAATTACATCGTCTCTTACATTTTTCATGAATCTATGAATATCCTCAGGTGGAATCAAATTGCCGGTGGGATTATTTGGATTGGCAATAAAGATTATTTTGGTATCCTCTGGCATTGTATTCAGGATAATGTCCAGGTCAACGTAACCCTCTTCTTTTATAGGTGGTTCAAGAACACTTGCACCCACGATATTTCCCACTACTCTGTACATTATAAATGTGTGCTTTGGGGCTATGATAGTCTCTCCAGGGTTAACGAAAGCAATGGCGAGTTGAAGCATTATTTCCACTGAGCCGTTGCCAAACAGAATCTGGTTATCCTTTACGCCGAACCTGGATGCTACCTTCTTTTTAAGCGCATAAAAGGAATCATCCGGGTATAGATACATGGAATCTGCTGCTTTTATAATTGCATCTCTGGCTTTTGGAGAGGAACCAAGTGGATTTTCATTTGATGCGAGTTTATATATCTCTGATTTGATGCCGAGTTCTCGGGCAACCTCTTCTATGGGTTTCCCGGGTACATATGGTTTTACACTTCTCAATTTCCATCTGGCGAGTGGATGCATTGTCTCTCCTCTGTGAAAATTTTGAGTTTAAGAAGGTTTAAAGGTATGAAAGCGTTTTTTTCTATAATAGGTATTCTGTAAAGGTTATCTTCTGCATACAGAATCTGGCCTTCTGCTTCCACCTTCTCCAGAGGAACGGGAGAGTTTGAAAAATGGTGTTCAAGTCCGAGTACTATTATATAGGAGTAGAGAAGCGATGTGTGGTCATTTACATTAAATGGAATATTGATTATAAACCTTCTCCCTGAGGGATGTATAGCAAAATATTCTGAGGATTCTCTGATTTTGGGAAGTGGAAGTCCCATCTTTGCGAAGTAGGAGGAGATTTTTTTAAGAATTGAGAGGGTATCCTCGTCTCTGTAGTAATAATAGAAAGAGAGGCTGTTTTCTTTTGATATTATCTTGATAGATACATCTCCTTTGTGATGGAGGAGTTCTTTTACGGTGTATGGCTCATTTTCCCATCCAGGAAATGGCGTATCAATGTGTTGAACAATAGCACCGGACTCCTTTAAATAGTGAGAGAAAAACCCTGAAAATAGTGTGACTCTCTCGTCTTGGGAGGTGTTATTTTTTGAACTTCTCAAAATAATTTTTTTCCGTACCAGTGCAGAGAATAAAGGCGCAAGTTGGATATAGTAGTTTTTGCCCGGCTCTGGATTTTCAAGATAAAGGGGATAATAACCCTTCTTTGTGAATTTAATAAGGTCATTAACCTGTATTTTGTAAGCCCCCAATTTATCACTAATGGTGTATGCATTACCGGAAGTAACGAGAACATCCTCTAAGTACCCATAAGAATCTTCAATACTTCCTGCTATTTCATCAGCCCTCAGCTCTTCAATACTATGAACATTTGTTATTGCTTCAAATCCCTTTAAAGACACTTTGATATCGTTTTCAGGTCTATCTGTTTTAAGAAGAATGTATATCCTGCCTTTCTCTTCAATTTTGGGTGAGTGTTTTATAACTTCTCCGTGTTCTACCTGTATTGATACATCAAGTCCTTTCTCTGTGTACTCTCCTATTTCGTTAAAAAAGGCAAGTTCCACCAGTTTGAGATTTCCAAACTCGCGAACTTTCTGACTGAATGATGAGATTTTACGGAATTCAGGATTCCTGTAAGTAAACGGAACAAGTTCAACACCATTGCTATTGATTCCTTTAATTGTAATTTCTTTGAACGATGCGGGATATTTCACCCTTATTTCCGTATCCGTCACTTCAAAAGCATCCCATGACCTTTCATCAATGCTCACTTCAACATGAGCAAGATTTATGCCCATACGTGATACAATTAATTCTTTAGGGGTTTGCCTCTTCAATTTAAATTTAAAGTTGCAACCATCCTTCAAAACTGCGTTGATACCCCTGAAAATCAGAGTTGCCTCTTCTTTTAAGTATTCATTGTCTCTGAGTTTTTTCTCCTCTTCGGGATTGATAATGTATCCAGGCTCAACAAGTACAGAAAAATAAGAGGATTTTAATACAGTGTATCTTGCGGGGAGAGGTCCAAGAGGTATCTGTCCCCTCTCTCTTGAGAAAATCTCTGCAAGTTTATGCCCAAGAGCCTTTGAAGGACCTGTATAGTCGAAGGGAACAAATACTTCAAATCTGTTAATTCCTGGATTTCTTTCCGCATTTGAATTGTGGTGAATGGAGATGAAGAGGCAGGGGGATACCCTCTTTGCTATCTCCACACGCTCTCTTAAAGTAATCGTGTCATCACGTTCTCGAGTGAGAAAAACTTCGTATCCAGCATTATCAAGGAGTTCTTTAAGATAATACGATACTTTGAGATTTACATCCTTTTCTAAAAGCCCGGTAGGACCTACTGCTCCTTCTTCTTTTCCTCCGTGTCCGGGGTCTATCAAGATTTTCATGATTGCTTATAATTATAACTTTATTGCATTGAATTACAAACCTATATGGAACGAATGCAGGAGTTTATAATATAAAACATGTTTTTATGGTTGATTTTGTTTGTAAACTCTTTTGACTTTAAGCCATATTTCAGGATAGAGTCTTATATCTATAATGAGCATCCATTTGCACTCCTTGAGGGAGGTGGCAGGTTTCATTATAGAATATCAGATGATGTAGGTATAAGGTTTGATGGCTCACTTTTCAGGACATTTGAGAGGGATACGCTTTTTTACAGAGACATATTCTCAAAGCCCCTGTATTATCCTTATTCTTATGACCGCCAGCCAGTTGTGACTCATTACAACCTTTTTGAAGTTAAATTTACGCAGGGATATATGTATTACAAAAACAGGAAGTTCCTTTTAAAAATAGGACGAGACACCATAAGATGGCCCTCAAAACTTTTTATATACGGTAATGGTTTCCCATTGAGTTTTCTGTATTATCTCAGGTACACGGGGAGTAAAATATCATTTTCTGTTTTTAATGGTAGCCTCCTTGACACAGTTGACTTAAAGAGATTAGCGTCTCAACTGGTGGTTTTAAGTCCCAATAAGTCTTTTGACATTTATCTTGCAGAAGGGGTCATATATACAAGGTATAATGTGTTAAAATACGTAAATCCAGTTGCTCCCTATTATGTAATTCAAAGAACAAGTGATGATGGTCCTGAAAACCTTATGGGACTTATTGGCATAAGGTATAAAGGAGTGAGTTTCTTCTTTTTGAATGATGATTTTATTATCGACAGGGGAGGCACATCCAAGTATGGAACAGAACTTGATGTAAATATAAAACCTCTTACCTTCAGTTTCATAAGGATACCAAGGTATACCTATACGCATTATACGGATACAAATAGCTGGTCTATAAACGGTATCCCACTTGGCTATCCTTTTGGTCCTGATGTGCTTGATTTTTATGTATCCTTTAAAAAAGGTAAATGGAGTATTGAAGGATGTTATCTCAATCATGGTGAGGGACGTATTGCAGAACACTGGGAGTATTCCGGTAGGCCAAAGAATCCTCCTGTCCCGTCCGGTGTTGTGGAGAGAACCCTTGGAATTATGGCAAAATACAGGATAAGAGATTATGGGGAAAGCGGCTTGTTCTTTTATAATATAAAAAATTACATGAATGAGAGCGGTAATATGGAAAAACGGGTTGGCTTGTATATAGGTCTGTCATTCAGTAAAGAGTTTGATTTGTGGTGAAGAAGAAATTCCTCGGCAGGATTCTCAAGTTTATAAAAGAAGAGAATCTCTTATCTAAAGGGGATAGGGTTTTGCTGGCCCTCTCTGGGGGGGCAGATTCGGTGTTTATGGCGGAAATGTTCATGGATATCTCCTCTATTCTTGGCGTATATTTTGAGTGCGCTCACATAAATCATGGCATAAGGGGAGATGAGGCAAAAAGAGATGAGGCATTTGTCAGAGATTTCTGTAAAAAAAGAGATATCCCCATTACTGTAGAAAGAATAGATGGTCTCACTCCTCATATGAGTGCTCTGGAAGAAGTGGCAAGGAAAAAAAGGTATGAACTTCTTGAAAGGATAAGAAATTTGAGGGGGCTTGACTTCATAGCCACTGCCCATACAATGGATGATAGTGTTGAGACCATGCTCCATAACCTGCTGCGGGGAACGGGGCTCAAAGGACTTAGAGGTATCCTGCCCAGGCGTGGTAGAATAATTAGACCTGTGCTTGTTATGAAAAAGTCCGAGATCCTTGAGTACCTGAAAAGTGCTGGAGTTGATTTCGTTCTGGATAGTTCAAATCTTGACGATAGGTTTACGCGTAATTATATACGTAACAGGATAGTGCCTCTATTACACAGAGTAAATCCAGAGTTTAAAATGCACCTTTTTAGGACCGGGTTAATAGTTAAGAGACATTTTGAATGGGTTGAAAATGCATTTGAAGATTTAAGAAATAAAATGCTTATTACGTCTCGCTGGGTGGATGTTTATAGATTGAGTAGTTCTGCTTATTATCATCCGGATGTACTTCTTGGACTGTTAAGAATATATCGTGAGGCTTTTGTTTATGATGAGGCAAAGCAGTTTCTTGATTTGATTACAAAAGGAAATGGTCTTGTTAATATTAAAGGGTTGGTGGTAAATTATAGTATGGGAAATCTTGCTTTTTTAAAAGATTCATACACTTTTAATATTGCGATTAGAAGCCCCGATGAGGTATTTTATGAAAAAGATTTGAACTATCAAATAAGTTTTAAAACGGGTAAGGCAAAGGGTAGTATGGAGTGCAATATCCCGGATGATATGTTCCCATTCACATTGAGGACGAGAAAAGCAGGAGACAGGGTTAATAAAAAGAAGTTGAAAGACCGTTTTATAGCCCTCAAAATACCATACTGGAAGAGAAGTCTCTGGCCGGTATTTGAAAAGGATGGAGAGATATTCTTTGTTCCCGGCATTTATAAAAAACATGGACTGAAAGGGAATTTAAAGGTGGAGGTGAAAAAATATGAAGGAGAAAGGTTCTCTATTTTTGATTGAAGAAGAGAGGATAAAAAAGAGAATAAAAGAGATGGCGGAGGAAATAAAAAAAGACTATGAGGGGAAAAACCCTCTGTTTGTAGGAATTCTGAAGGGAGCTTTCATTTTCATGGCAGACCTTGTAAGAGCTCTTGATATGGACCTTGAGATAGATTTTCTTGCTGTTTCAAGTTATGGAAAATTTACAGAAACGACAGGAGAAGTGGAGATACTTAAGGACCTTCAGATTCCGGTAAAAGGAAGGCATGTGGTAATTGTTGAAGACATTGTGGATACAGGCCTTACTTTGAAGTATATTAAGGATATGATTCAATCAAGAGGCCCCTTGAGTCTTAAAATATGTGCTCTTCTGGATAAAAAAGAGAGAAGAAGGGTGGATATAGATGCTGATTATGTTGGGTTTAGTGTGCCGGACAGGTTCCTTGTAGGATACGGTCTTGATGTTGCTGAAAAGTATAGAAATCTACCATATATAAAGGAGATAGAAGGTTGAATTCCAACTGGCTAAAGACTCTATTTATCTGGCTCGTATTGTTTTTCTCAGTAGTTATTATTGCTAATTACTTCACCACTACGGGAAAAACCTTAAACATGAGTTTTTCCGAGTTCATGGATGAGGTTGATAAGGGGCATGTGGAGAGCGTTGTTATTGAGGGAAATGACGTTAGAGGAATATTAAAGGTTCCATTAAAGGTAAATGGTATATCTTACAGCAGTTTTAAGACGAGAATACCGTATGAGGACCCGGAACTTGTGAGGACGCTTGTTAAAAAGGGTGTAGAAGTTAACTCTAAAGCAAGAAGGCTTTATTGGGATATTATTATCGGAAACCTGCCATGGATCATACTCCTTATAGTTTTCTGGTTCTTTTTGATGGGTCGAATGGGAGCGGGTCCCAAGGATGCCATAAAGTTTGGTAAAAGCAGTGTTAAGATTTTGAAAGAGTCCAAACCCAAGGTTACCTTTGAGGATGTGGCAGGATGCGAGGAAGCAAAGGAGGAGCTAAGGGAAGTTATCGACTTTTTGAAGAACCCGGACAAGTACAAAAGGATAGGCGCAAGGATTCCCAAGGGAGTTCTTCTCGTTGGACCACCTGGTACAGGAAAAACCCTCCTTGCAAGAGCCGTTGCAGGTGAAGCAGAGGTGCCATTTCTTTCTATTTCAGGTTCTGAATTTGTAGAGTTATTTGTTGGAATAGGTGCTGCAAGGGTGAGAGATCTATTTGAACAGGCCAAAGCGAATTCGCCGTGTATTGTATTTATAGACGAAATCGATGCTGTGGGAAGGCTCAGAGGTGCAGGGCTTGGTGGTGGACATGATGAAAGAGAGCAGACGCTTAACCAGTTGCTTGTTGAGATGGACGGTTTTGATGCCTCAGAGGGGATTGTTGTAATGGCAGCCACCAACAGGCCTGATATTCTCGACCCTGCGCTTTTAAGGCCAGGAAGGTTTGACAGGCAAATAGTAGTCCCCATTCCTGATATAAAAGGGCGTGAGGAGATTCTTAAAATCCATGCGAAGAACGTTCCCGTGGCAGAAGATGTAGATTTCTCAATCATAGCGAGGCAGACTCCTGGATTTACCGGTGCAGACCTTGCCAATTTAGTCAACGAAGCAGCGCTCCTTGCAGCAAGAGACAATAGCAATAAGGTTCATATGAAGCATTTTGAAGAGGCAAAAGACAAAATAATAATGGGAGTGGCACGTAAGAGCGCAGTCATAGAGGAGGAGGATAAGGAAAGGATAGCCTATCATGAGGCAGGACATGCTATTGTCTCCAAGAATTTAAAATATGCTGACCCTGTCCATAAGGTGACGATTATCCCTCATGGCAGGGCTCTTGGCGTAACGCAGCAATTGCCTGAAAGAGACCGGTATCTCTATCCTAAAGAGTATATACTTGACCAGATTACCGTTTTACTGGGAGGAAGAGCGGCTGAAAAGCTTATATATCATACAGAATCAACTGGAGCAGCCAATGACCTTGAAAGAGCCACGCAACTTGCAAGGAAAATGGTATGTGAGTGGGGTATGTCTGAAAAAGTAGGACCTGTGGTATGGGGTAAAACAGAGGAAGAAGTATTTCTTGGTCGCGAGCTTGGAGTTAAAAAGTATTATTCCGATGAGACAGCTAAAATTATTGATGATGAAATAAGAAGGATAGTAGAAGAGGCTGAAGAGAGGGCTTTGGATATATTAAAAGGGCACAGGAAGGCTCTTGATGAGACTGTAAAAAGACTTCTTGAAAAGGAAGTTGTATCAGGAGATGAACTGGAGGAGATATTAAGTGGAGAAAATGAGGAAAATAGTAGACCTGTTTGAGCATCTGGAGAGGTTAAAGAACACCCCGCGTTCTGGTTTTTCTTACTATGGAGTGAAGCATCCTGAGTCTGTTGCAGAGCACAGTTTTATGGTGGTGTTTATATCCTTGATCCTTGCTCTTTTAAACAAACAGGATGGAGAGGATATAGACGTTGAGAAAGTCCTTGTGATGGCTGTTTTGCATGAACTTGGGGAGGTTATGATTGGTGACTTGCACAGAATGACAAGAAAATACGTGGGCAACGAATACGTGGAAAAGGGAGAGGTGAAGGCTGCTAAGGACCTTTTGTCTCTTCTGCCGGATAAGATAAAAGAAGAACTTGAGGGAGCCTATACTGAATTTATGGAAAGAAGGAGTAAGGAGGCAGAGATAGTACTTTCTGCTGACAAACTGGAACTTTTGCTCTATGTGTATCTTCTTGAAAAATGGGGGCACGGAAATCTTGATGCCTTTTTCACTCACCCGGGTAACAGAGAACTTATTAAGAATGAACCTGCACGTAAGTTGTTAGAGATTATAATGGAAAGGAGGCAAAAAAAGTGAAAGTGTCACCTTCAATAATCGCAGCATCCTTTCTGGATATCAGAAAAGTCGTAACTGAACTTGAAAAAAGTGAGGCAGATTTCATACATCTTGATGTAATGGATGGTGTATTTGTGGATAATTTAACCTTTGGGCCGGATATAGCAGGGGAGATTTTATCTGTTACCGGTCTTAAGGGGGACACACATCTTATGATAAAGAACCCGGAGAAATACATAGATAGGTTCCTTGACACAGGAACTGAAATACTAACATTTCATATAGAGTCAGAAGGGAACAAAAGAAGCATGATACGAAAAATAAAGGAAAGGGGGAAAAAGGCTGGCATTACCTTAAATCCTTCAACTCCGCTTATTGAAATTGAACCGTATCTTCCAGAGGTTGATCTTGTACTTGTAATGACAGTGCACCCTGGTTTCTATGGGCAAAAGTTTAAGTCTGAGATGGTGGAGAGGCTCAAAGACCTTAATAGAATGAGAGAGGAAAGGCACCTTAATTTTTTAATAGAAGTCGATGGGGGAATAAACAGGAATACAGCCCCTCAGGTGGCTCCGTATGTAGATATTATAGTTTCAGGTTCTTTTATTTTCAAAGGCGGTAACGTTGAGGACAACATTGCGTTCTTGAAGAGACTTTGAACATGGTTTATAATTTTATCACTATCAGAAGAGGAGGTTAAGGTTAAGTGGTTAAAATTAGATTGCAGCGAGTTGGAAAGAGAAATAGACCGCACTACAGATTGGTGGTAATTGATTCAAGAGAAGCAGTGGGCGGTAAAATTTTGGCTAATGTGGGTTCATATGATCCATTGAAAGAGGTGATACAGATAAATATGCCAGAGGTAGAAAGATGGATATCTCTCGGAGCCCAGCTTACTCCGAGAGCCAAGGCACTCATAAAACTATACACCAAATCCACTGAAGTGGTAAAATCCTAAAAGGAGGTAGTAACATGGGAGAGATTAAAGATCTCATAGAGTACATCGCAAAGGAACTCGTAGACCATCCTGATCTTGTGTCTGTAAAGGAAATACCTGGCGAAAAGACAGTCATATATGAACTCAAGGTTGGTGAAGGTGACCTCGGAAAGGTAATCGGAAAAGAGGGAAGAACAGCAAAGGCCATCAGAGCCATCATTGCAGCCGCTGCAATGAAGAAAGGCAAGAGGGCCGTCCTGGAGATACTTGAATAGTGAAGTATCTCTTGTTGCAGTCGCCAGAATAATAAAACCTTTTGGGCTGAGAGGTGAGGTTAAGCTTCACCTCTTAGCCGATTTAAATGACTTCCTGACTTATCCCGAATTTTTTATACGAGAGAAATTTTTCTACAAAAGGCTTGTCCTCGTTAACCTCCGTTCACGTGGCACGGTAGCACTTTTTGAAGGATATGCCTCAAGAGACGATGCAGAGTCTCTGAGGGGCAGAACTCTTTACGTGAAAGAGGAACACCTTGTTGAAAAAAACAGAGTGGATGAGTTCTACCCTTTTGAACTTGAGGGATTGGAGGTGGTTTTCAAAGAAAATATTCTGGGTATTGTGAGTAGAATGCTTGATTTTAATGGCAGATGGTACATAGAGGTTTCCGGGGAAAAGGATATACTTATACCCTTTGTAAAACCTCTTGTAAACAGAGTTGACTGGGAAAACAAAAAAATATTTGTAGATTTACCAGAGGGCTATCTTGAATTATGAAAATTACTGTTATCACCCTGTTCCCGGAGATGTTTCGGGGCGTTTTTGAATTTGGGCCTGTAAAAATAGCGAGAGAGAAAGGGCTTGTTGATATAAATTTTTTAAATCTCAAGGACTTTGCGGAAACTCCAAAGGACGTAGACGATTATCCCTATGGCGGTGGGGCAGGAATGGTTATTAAGCCAGAGCCTATAAAAAAATCTCTTGTGGCTGCCGGGGAGGGTGTTAGAGTACTTACAACTCCGAAAGGCCGGCCGTTTACTCAGGAGATAGCCAACACCTTATCTAAAGAAGATCATCTCATCATATTCTGTGGCAGGTATAAGGGTATTGACGAGAGAGTGAGAGATATGTTCGATTATGAGATTTCAATAGGCGATTATGTGCTATCTGGAGGGGAAATTCCAGCGATGGTTATTGTTGATTCTGTTGTAAGGCTCCTTCCCGGAGCGACTTCTGATGTAACCTCTGTGTTGACTGACTCTTATCAAAGCGGAATACTATCAGAACCTCAATATACACGACCTCGTGTATTTGAGGGAAAAGAGGTTCCTGAGGTTTTATTATCCGGGAATCATAAGGCAATAGAGCGTTTTAGAAGAAAAGAGGCGCTTAGAACGACACTGTTAAAGCGACCGGACCTTTTGTTTAAAGTCAAACTTAGTAATGAAGATTTGCGTCTAATTGTTGAAATTTTGAAAGAGGGCGGTAAAGATAGATAAGAAGAATAGAAAAGTTACAATGGGGGATTTATAATGATAGATTTGTTTTCAAGTGTTAATAATATGGTGGTAGTAGATAAAGAGAAAATTGAGAAATACGAAGTTAACGAAATTATAAACAAAGTGATTTTAGGCGATGCACTTCGAGTGCTAAAGAAGTTACCATCTAGTGTGGTAGATATGGTCTTTATGGTTCCACCCTATTTTCTACAACTTCCAAGTAAAAAACTGAGACGTTGGAAAGTCAAAACAGAAGTTGATGCCGTAAATGATGATTGGGATAAATTTGGTTCATTTGAAGAATATGACAATTTCATTAAAAATATCCTAACAGAGATTAAAAGAGTAATGAAACCCAATGCTACTATTTGGGTGATTGCGACATATCACAGTATTTTTAGGATTGGTAAAATTATGCAGGATTTAGGGTTTTGGATACTCAATGATGTTCATTGGGTAAAAACAAATCCAATGCTAAATTGGTTGGGAGTTAGATTTACAAATGCAACAGAGACTTTAATCTGGGCAGTAAAAGACAAAAAAGCGAAAAAATATACCTTCAATAAAGAATGGGCAAAGAAATTTGGTATAGGAAAAGTCGGAGCAAATTTTGGGTTCTGCCAATATGCAATGGTAAAGAGCGATTAAAAGATGAAAAAGGTAAAAAATTACACTCCACTCAGAAACCAATTGAGCTTTTGAAAAGAGTTATATTAACTTCTACAAAAGAGGAAGATGTTGTTTTGGATTTCGTAGCTGGCACTGGAGGTTAAACTATGGTTACCAAGGTTGAAGCGATAAGAAAGGTGCTTGAAGAATTTGGTGGGAAGGCAACTTGGCAACAAATTTATGATAATATTGAGAAGTATTATCCTGCTGCTAAAGCAAGTAAAGCGTGGAAGGAGGGAATAAGAGGAGTATTATATAGAGAAATAAGAAAAGGAAAAAATTTTAAAAAAATTGGGATAGGAATTTTCGCATTAAAAGAATACGAAGAAGAACCTATGCCTAAAAAAGAAGATAAGATTAGGATGCACCCATTTATGGAGGGTATTTGTATAGAATTAGGTAACCTGCACAATTTCTTAACATATACTCCTGATAAAACAAATATATTTAAAGAAGGAATACCACTAAATCAAATATCCACTCTAAATGAAATACCACCTTTCACATATCCTGAAATTATTAAAGATGTTAAAAGAATTGATGTTATTTGGTTTAACAAAGGAAAATTAATTTTTCCACAAAGAGTTTTTGAAGTTGTTCATAGTTTAAATACTTTGTCAGAGGCACTTAATAGGTGTTTGCAACTTCTTCCATTTAATGTAAAGTTTTATATAATAGCTCCAAAAGAATATTCAAAAAAGTATTATTCAAAAATAGAGAAAAAACCGTATGCAGAATTTAAAAATAGATTTTTCTTTATGGATTACGATAGGATAATTGCTTTTTATGAGTATGCGGTAAAGTATGATAAACTTAAAAGAGAGGTATTAGGATGATAGAATATAACAAAATTAAGGAAATTCTGAATAGGCATCATTGGAATATAAAATCTGATTTACTAAGAAAGATTTCAGAAATTGATTTCAAAGTTCCATATCGCTTTAGCACCCTATCTCAAAAAGAGGTCAAGTTATATAATAAAAATCAAATCCTCCAACATCTATTACAATCTCACGAGATAAGGTTTGGAGATGCAATGGAAGAACTAATCACAGAAATTATTGAAGATTTAGGATATAGGAATCTTCCTAAAAATATCAGAAATAGTGAGGGAGAAACACTTTCTATTGACCAGTATTTTACTAATGAAAACACATATTATTTCATTGAGCAAAAAGTAAGGGATGATCATGACTCTACAAAGAAAAGAGGTCAAATAAACAATTTTGAGAAAAAATTAGAAGTCTTAAATAACTCCCATGGCGGGAATTTGATTGGTATTATGTATTTTATAGACCCAGATTTAAGGAAGAATCAGAATTTCTATGTTGAGAAACTTAGAGAATTTTCTGATTTTTATGGTGTGGAACTTCATCTATTTTATGGTCGTGAGTTGTTTGAGTATTTCGATAGCCCTCAAGTATGGGACGATTTAATACAGTGGCTCAAAAGATGGAAAGATGAACTGCCGGAATTACCAGAAATAAATTTTGACGAAAATCCAGAAGAAAGCTTTGAAGAAATTAAAGAATTAGAAATCAGATACTGGAGGAAAATCCTGCAAAACGAGAAGTTATGGGACGGAAATATAATGGAAATCTTGTTTAAAGAAGGTACTACTCTAACTTTAATGTTAGACTATTTCAGACAAAAAGAAGATAAACCACATGTTAATTTAGCAAGACTACTTGAGGATAAATTGAAGGAGTATTATTAGTCTGGTGTGTAACTTTGCAGTACATCTATGATGGTATAAAATTTAAAACTAAAGGAGGCACAAAATGAGCAACGTAATGAAGGAGATTGAAAAACAGTTTATGAGGGATGATATTCCGGATTTCGGGCCTGGTGATACCATAAAGGTGTGGCTCAGAATAAAGGAGCTGAAAGAAGATCCGAAAACGAGAAAAATAGTTGAGAAGGTGAGATTGCAGCCCTTCGAGGGTGTTGTCATAAGACGCAGGGGTGGAGGTTTAAACGAAACGTTTACGGTGAGAAAGGTGACACAGGGAATAGGTATTGAGAAGATTATCCCTATACATTCACAGGTTTATGAGAAGATTGACGTAATAAGAAGAGGTAAAGTCAGAAGAGCAAGGATATACTACCTCAGAGAGAGAAGGGGTAAGGCTGCAAGGATTAAAGAAAAAAGGTAAGCATATTCAGAAAAGATTTTTAAAAAAGCCCTGCATTTGCAGGGCTTTTTTAGTTTTATAAGACCCCACTTAGGGGCCTTGATTTTATCTTAGTTTTAAAAACTTACCCTTTAATGTTCCTTTTGCAGTATGTACCAGGGCAAAATAGAGTCCATTCTTTAAACCATGTAGTTCTGTTCTCGCTTCCCCATTGTTAAATCTAACGACTTTGTGCATGATTTTTCTGCCGGATATATCCATAATATCAAGGTTGGCATATCCATTAATAGTGCTGGAGACCATTCTCAAGATACCATGGTTCAAAGATAATGAAAGCGATGGTGTTATTTCTTCTGCTTTTTTGTTTTCTTTAACCTGTGTGTTGTACATATGATCTATGAAGAATTGAGTACTGTCATATATAAAGTATATGGTGACAAGATGGCTGAAATCGTTGTGCCACAGAACATATGGAATGGCATAGTCCTGCCAGTTTCTTATTTTGGGGTGGTAATAAGGGGACGTATTGAAAATGTATGTATAGGCACCGGAGTCAGAGACCTGGACAGGTGTGTTGTTACAGTAAATACTGTCTCCATCCGCAATCATCTCCTGATAGTATACGTTAACATATCCACCAACACTGGCTGTATATGCAATATTAAGTCCACCGTTTGAAATATAAGTAAACCATGGAACCATATCAACGTCGTAGATACCGTCGTAATCACCGTTATATGGGTAGTCTATGTGCTTTATTGTAACCCAGTTGTCTGAAGAATAATCAATATACAGTCTGCCGCTGTCTATATATGCAATTGCCTCAAGGCCGTACAAACTGGCCGTCCTTACCTGTGCTTTCATACTTGTATTAATTGCCTGCAGTGATACTGTCTCCACCAGGGTATCTCCCATTGTGTCTGTGAGAACGTTATAGTAGATTTTATTAACACCTGTAGATGTATCCTGATAGGTATATGCAAAGAGGAGTCTTACAGAATCTCCATAGTCATAGGAAGAGAGACTTTGAAGTTCCCTTATTTTAGGAGAGTTTGGTGAAAGAAGCCTTGAGTAGACTATTTTCCACGTGGAGCCAAAATCTGTAGAACGCAATACACTGTATCTCGCATCAGCACCATTTTTCCATCCAAGAGCAACCAGATAAAAATACGGTACATGGTTCCCATCTTTAGCAACTGTCATATAAGCGCATTGGACTGAATCAAGGTCATTAAAGGCATCTCCTCTATCTCCAACGCTATTAAATGGGTCATTAAGTGGTTTAACAACGAATGAAAAATAATGACTACTTGTCCCAAGAGGGGTAAAGTAGTAGAGAGTATCAGCATAGTAAATGATGTTGATTGGTTGTGGATGGGAATTAAGATTTGTGTCAAAAGTATTATCCAGATAATTCCAGGTTGTGCCATAGTCATTGGTATAAACCACACTTTTGTAGGCTACGTTATTATCATCGTAGTATTGCATGACAACGTACATTTCTGAGTCGGATGGTACCACGAAGTCGTATGCTATTGGCAGTGAGTCGGGTCTGGTTATTACGTGTATGTCCCTGTTCCATGCCCACAGCATCATGGGCAGGAGTACTCCCACGATCAGCCTCTTCATAAAATACCTCCTTTGGTTTTATTTGTTTATGTAAATTATAATGCTTTTGCACAATAAGTCAAAAACAAAGTGATATTTTGCTGAAGCGGTTATGTAACTTTATAATAACAAAAAGTACAGGGGGAAAATATGAGAGCATGGGTCTTACCTGAGTATGGTTCACGGTCTATAGTAGAAATTCCGCATTTTATAACAGAATATTTTGGTGCGGAAAGACATCCGCTTTTGAAGAACCACTCTGATTCTAAAACCCTCGATTTTCTCGGGATCAAACCTGAAAAGGAATATCTCGTGCTTTTTATCATAGATGGTCTTGGTTACCAGCTCTATAAAAAACTTAAAGATGACAATGTTATTCCGTTCCTCGCATCTCTTAAGGATGCATATCTCACAAGCACCTTTCCTTCTACCACAGCAACGGCTCTTGTAAGTTTATCTACGGGACTTGTTCCTGCAAAACACGGTATTCTGGGATTTAAGATGTTCCTTGAAAGGCCTTATACCACAATGAATACCATATTTTATACCATCCACGGTCTTGAGACTACAAAAGTGCCACAAGAACCTCAGGAATTTATGGCTGATTATTATATATATGAGGCTCTTGCAAGGAGTGGTGTAAGAGTGTATTCTATTTTAAAGAAGGAATTTATTGGCTCACCATTTTCTAAGATAGTTCATGGGTATATTGAAAATTCTCCACACGTTCATGAAATCGATCTTTTAACACAGGTACCCCGGATTTTACAAAAAGCCGCTATGAGAACTTTCATTTCTCTTTATACATCCACCCTTGATTCCCTTTCACATACGTATGGTCCTTATTCAGAGGAGGTTTTTGAATTTATGCGTGTTCTGGATGGTCTCCTTGAAAGACTTATAGGTCCTATTCTGGACAGAATTCAAATACTTGTTACTGCAGATCATGGCCATATTGATACCTCCGGGGGAAATGCTATAAATATATGCAATTCTGCTTCTATTTACAGAAAAATAATAGGTTTCCCCGCAGGAGAGCCGAGGGCAGTTTATCTAAGAGTGAAACACAAAAAGGAATTTTTAAGGGAAATAAAAGAAGAGTATGGAGACCTTGTGAGTGTTATGGAGGTGGAAGATGCAGAGAAAGAGGGGCTGTGGGGAGGGAAACTTGAAAACGATTATAGAGATAGGGTTGGAGACATTGTGCTAATTCCAAAAGAAGATGCGTATATACTCTGTAAGGATGAAGCACAAGAAGTTTTAAAGATGAAGGGTAGGCATGGGGGACTTAGCATTGAAGAAATGCTTGTCCCCCTGATTTTTAATTAAACTTACCTGCAAGTTCAAGTTCCTTTTTGAGTCTGAGTTTTATATCAGGGCTTTCTCCTATGTGAGAAAACACAATTCTTGCCTTTTTATCTAAAACAAAGTATGCAGGCACTCCTGAAACAGGGAAGTATTTTCTCAGTTTATTGCAGCTATACGCATGAGTGAAGGAAAAAGGATTTGTTTTTAAAAATTTTTCCACCTCTTCCCTGGAGTTTGTGGAACATGCCAGAAGCCCTATATCATCCCTATTTTTAAGTTCCTCTGCCAGTTGATTTTCAAATGGTATTTCTTTTCTGCAATGTGGGCAATAGACTGACCAGAATTTGATAACCCATGTCTTGCCTTTGAGGTCCTCTACCTTCATTTTTCTACCATCAAGCATGGTAAACATAACCCTGTTATCTACAGGCGTGGGTTTTATAAGTTTAATGATAGAGTCCTCTATCTGATTTTCTTTAAGACCTGAAAGTACGTTGTACCCCACGGTATCGGATGGATTCAGCGTAAGGAGATGGAATGCCGTCCTTTTTGCTTCCTTTGAATTGTATTTGCCTTCTTTTTTGTATATATCTATAATCTGCCTGTCTTTTTCCTCTCTCAGGTAGTGTGGAAGTCCGTAGTTATCACACATGTTAAATTCATTTATGGCTTCATCGTATTTTTTCTGGTCTTTTAAAAAATACCCTCTGGCGAAGTGGTATGTAATAAGTTCGGATTTTGTCCACAGGTTTATAAGGTACGGGGGAGATGTGAAATCCTCCTCCAGATTCCTCCAGAAGATATTTATGGTGTCTTCTGGATCGATATATTTAAATAGTGTTGGAAAATAAAAGGACAATTGGAGTGTAAGAGAAGTTACAGGGAGAGCCCCCGCTTTTTCCAGAAATTTTTTAAAGTATGCTCTTTTTCTATTTCCTTTTATAGTGGTATCGGCTAATACAGGAATAAGTCTCTCAGCAAATGGGTCGTCTTTGTATTTTGAGATGAGGTCAACCAATTTTGCTGGTATGGTATCTTTCTTTATTTTGCCAGATGATATAAGGAAATAGTATATTCTTGGGGCGTTTTTACCTTCTGGATAGGTTTTTAAGTACAGTATCAGTGATGAATCAAGCAAAGATGGATTTATAAGATTTCGGGAATTTAGCTCGTATAGTATCTTTACCATAAAGTATGCCTCATCATCAGTCATATTTTTGAAGTTTGAAATGTTTTTCATAGCGAAGTCGTAAAGCGAATCTGGAGGTAAGGAATCTAATTGATAGATAATATACCGGGCAATTGGTGAGTTACTGCTCTGAATTTTGCTTTTAAGATAATCGTCAAGAGTATAGAAATTTCTGTAATACTGTAAAGCTACCTGCAGGTATGCTTCTGGATTGGTCGTATCGACACCATAAAATTTCTCTACCATGCTCTCACCATTCCAGAGATAGCCTATGAAGCCATCAGCCTTTTCGGGCAGAGTAATCTTTTCTTCGGAGAGTATTGCAGGATGAGTGCTGTCTTCAAAAACTTCTTCTACAAATGCTGTATCACCGTTGAGATTTATGGTAATGGTTTTGTCTTTCCCGAATAGGTATTTTTCTATCTTCTCTGTGTGACCATTTTTGCTGCATCCAGAGAAGAGTATTATTACACCCGTTATTACAAGTAATTTTTTCATGTCAACATCCTCCTTGCAAGGTCTATAACCCATAATGCTGCCTGTTTTTTTATTTCCTCGCGCTTACCTTTAAAAATTTTTTTAATAACCTTTTGCCTTTTACCATCGCTATAACCCATGTATACAAGGCCTACAGGTTTTTGAGGGGTGCCACCAGTAGGTCCAGCAATTCCCGTAGTTGAGATACCTATATCTGTTTTGATGTTTTTTCTTACTCCTTCTGCCATCTGGATGGCTATCTCACTTGATACTGCTCCAAATTTTTCAAGGTCTTCTCGATTACAGTCAAGCAGTCTAACTTTTACTTCGTTGGAATATGCGATTATACCTCCCATAAAATAAGCACTTGAGCCTGAGACACTTGTAATGAGATCCCCTACAAGTCCTCCTGTGCAAGATTCTGCTACAGAAATTGTGAGATTTTTTGATTTTAAAATCCTTCCCAGAACAGCAGGAAGTTCCTCATTATTGAGAGAGTATAAATCCGGGCCAATTTTTTGTAAAATAAGAGGCTCAATTTTCTCCTTAATCTCGTTATCAGGGTATCTTATTTTGAGTTTTACGCCATAGATAGATGGATAGTATCCCACCTCTATATTATGAGAGTGTTCAATCTCTTCTACTATTTTCTGTAGGTCCACCTCTCTTGTACCAAAAGTCCTGTATATCTTCACTATACCTCTACTTATTTTTTGTAGACCAATGAGAGAAAGACCATTCTGCAGAGTCGGCTCGAGTTCCCTTGGTGGGCCTGGCAAAAGCAGAATAAACTTCCCTTCCTCCTTGCAGAGAATACCCGGTGCAAGTCCTGTTGGATTTTCGACCGGTTTACAACCTTCCGGTATATATCCATATTTTTTATGAAGAGGATTATCAGGTATTTGCCAATCCTTCAATTTATTTTTTACGGTCTGTAGGAGTTCCTCTTTAAAGAGCAAATCTTTACCCAGAAAGGAGGATACAGCCTCTCTGGTGACATCATCCTGCGTGGGTCCAAGCCCTCCGGATACAAAAACAATGTCATAAAGTATGGCCTCTTTCAGTGCGTTTTTTATTTCATCTATATCATCCTTAACAGTTATCTCTTTCTGGATGTCTATGCCGTATTCTTTTGTAATGCTGGCAATAATTGCAAGGTCTTTATTTATTATGTCTCCACATAAAATCTCATTTCCAACGGTAATTACAATGCCTTTCATAGTATTTCAATTATACACCAACAATACGGGTTTTTAAAGCAGGACTTGACATTACGGCATCGTAAATATACATTTAACTAAAATAGTACTTGACAATTCAGAGAAGGAGTATTATAATTATTACAAATCAAAAATTTTTAAAAAGGAGGTTGAAAATGGAAGAAAGGATACCGGTGCTGGGAGAGAAATTCCCTGAGATGGAAGTAAATACCACCCATGGTAAGATGAAACTGCCTGATGCCTTTAAAGGCAAATGGTTTGTGCTCTTCAGCCATCCAGCAGATTTCACACCTGTTTGTACCACAGAGTTCTATGCTATGCAGATAAGGTTAAATAAGTTCAAAGAACTTGGAGCGGAAGTTATAGGGCTCAGTGTTGACCAGGTGTTCTCTCATCTCAAATGGATGGAGTGGATTAAAGACAATCTCAATGTTGAGATAGAATTCCCAATTATTGCAGATGACACGGGAGCTGTGGCAAAGAGACTTGGTATGATACCAGAAGGTGCCACAGCCACGGCAAGGGCAGTATTTATTGTTGACCCAAAAGGAAAAATAAGGGCTATTATCTACTACCCGCCTGAGGTTGGAAGAGACTGGGATGAGGTCTTGAGGGCTCTAAAAGCGCTCCAGACTTCTGACAAGCATAAGGTTGCACTTCCACACAAATGGCCTGATAATGAACTTATTAAGGATAGAGTGATTGTTCCACCAGCGGGAACAGTTGAAGCAATTAAGGAAAGAGAAGAAGCCAAGAAGAAGGGTGAAATTGAGTGCTACGATTGGTGGTTGTGCCATAAGGAACTTAAGTAATATAAAAGGCGGGCAGTGTCCCGCCTTTTTATTTGTGTAAATTTAAAAAAGGAGGTTGAACAATGTTGAAGGATACAATACAGACTGGAGACTGGAAGGGAGAAAAACACGTGCCTGTAATAGATGCACCTGATAAAGTGAAGGAAGGTGAGGTTGTCAAAATAGAGGTAAGTGTAGGCAAAGAAATTCCCCATCCAAATACGATGGAACACCATATTTCCTGGATAGAGCTTTACTTCCAGCCGGAAGGTGGAAAATTCCCGATTATGATAGGGCGTTACGGATTTATGTCACATGGTGAGTCTGAGACCTTCTCAGAACCCCATGTGGTCTCGTTTATCAAATTCTCAACATCAGGTACTCTCCATGCTCTCTCCTATTGTAATATTCACGGACTCTGGAGCTCTGAAAAGAAAATAGAGGTTGAATAGTAAATATTTTGGGGGCTTTTGCCCCCTGTTTTATTAAGAGGAGGTATTTATTATGGACCTTTCAGAATTTACCCTGAAAGATTTACTCAGAATTGCCATGAGTTCTGAGGTAGAGAGCAGGAAGGTGTACCTTTCTCTCAAGGAAAGAGTGGATAACCTGCTTTTGAAAGATAGATTCCAGTTTCTTGCTGATGAGGAAGAGAAGCATAGAAAATATATTGAAAGGATTTTTAATAAGAAATTCCCGAAAGAGGAGCCAGAACTCTCTCCTGGAATTACCACACCATTACCTGAGATTAAAGCAGATGATAATATGCCTATAAGCGAGATCCTTCAGAGTGCAATGGATGCAGAAATGGCAGCAAGAGAGTTTTATCTACAGCTCTCAGAGAAATTTGAGGATGAAGAAATAAACAAGATGCTGAAAATATTTGCGGATATGGAACTCGGTCATTACAGGCTGCTCGAAGTTGAAAAGAACCTCGCGGAAAAGTTTGAGGATTACGAGTCCATGTGGCCTGAGTTTCATGTGGGACCATAAAGGGAGGGGATTATGAATAAGAAGGCTCTCCATAAAATAAGTTATGGGCTTTACATAGTATCTTCAGAAAAGGATAGAAAATATAACGGTCAGATAGCAAACACAGTCTTTCAAATAACATCAGACCCTGTTATGATTGCAGTCTCTTTAAATAAACAGAATTTAACACATGAATACGTAACGCATTCTGGCAAATTCTCTGTTTCGGTTCTTGCACAGAATACACCGCTCAAGTTTATCGGGAAATTTGGTTTCAAATCCGGGCGGGATATAGATAAGTTTGATGGTGTGAATTACAGAAATGGTGTGACCGGAGTTCCTATTGTACTGGATTACGCTGTAGCCTATCTTGAAGCAGAGGTTGTTTCATCCATAGATGTGGAAACCCACACAGTTTTCATAGGTAAGGTTGTAGATGCAGATATACTTCTTGAGGAACCTCCCATGACGTATGATTATTATCACAAGGTTAAGAGAGGGACGGCTCCAAAGACAGCGCCTACCTATATTGAAGAAGTAAAGAAAGATGAGAAAAAGACATATAAAAAATACAGATGTAAAATCTGTGGTTATGTCTATGACCCTGAACTGGGGGACGCTTCACAGAATATTAAGGCTGGAACACCATTTGAAAAGCTTCCCGATGACTGGACCTGTCCTGTCTGTGGGGCATCTAAAGACGATTTTATAGAGATAGATTAAAAACTGGAGGATTGAAATGAAGAAGTATAGATGTACTGTGTGCGGGTATATATACGACCCTGAGGAAGGGGATCAGGAAAACGGAATTGAACCTGGCACACCATTTGAGAAACTCCCTGATGACTGGACCTGTCCTCTCTGTGGAGCGGATAAATCCCAGTTTGAGGAAATAGATTAGAACAGAAAGGGGCGTATATCACGCCCCTTTTATAATTTCAACGTATTTTTTCTGATACTCTGACCATGTGAACTTTTTTATACTCATTTGCACCGTCTCTGACATATGCTTTAAAAGTTTCCTGTCTCTTCGCAGTATTTCAATATAATGTATGGTATTGTCCACATCTTCGGGGCTGATTATAAAACCTGTTTTTCCATGTTTAATTATGTCGGGAGCAATGGAATTAACGCTCGCAATTGGCACAAGACCATAATTCATTGCTTCCAGCAATGCAAGTCCGGAGGCATCATAGAGAGTGGGGAAGTAAAAAATATCCATTGTTGAGTAGTATTCAGAAAGGGTTTTATGGGAGACAAAACCATGGAAAAACACGTTGCCTGGTAGGTTTTTGAGAATCTTTCTGCTCACAGGATGACCAAATACATGAAAATCCGCTATTTTCTCGGTGAGTTTTGCAACATGCTTTAATATATGAAATCCTTTTGAAGGAGACACGAGTCCTGTAAACGCAATCTGGAGTTTTGCTCTATCAAAGTTAAGTTTTCTGTCAGTTTTTTTGAGCGGATTAAATCCATAAAAGTTCATTATGATTTTCTTCTCGTCAACTCCATGTTTTGTGAGAGTTTTTTTAACAAAGGTGGAAGGTGCTATAATAATATCTGCGAATTTAAATTCATCTGAGTATTTTTTTATCATGGTATTCGTGTAATTAAGAGGCATCTCATTTATGTATAGGGGATATTTTTCATAGAGTTCATTTATCCACCCTGGATGAGGCTGAGCAGCCTCAAGGATAAGTTTTATGTTAAGGTCTGTTTTTTCTTTAACCCATTCGTATAAAAAAAACGCATTTGTGTGAAAGGTTATTATATGGGATATCCCCGGGGTTATATGGTTAAGCAAACTTTTCTGAAATTTAAGTTGTTTTTTAAAGAGTAGTCTGTTTCTTTCTCTATAAAAAAGTCCCCATCTGCCCCATAGTGAGAATAAGAATTCTTCAAAGCGGTTAAGGCAAGTAACTCTTTTTGAAGATACTTTGCTACTAAAACGGGATTTTCTAAGATAGTTTTTGAAAAAATTAAAGAGGATATGCTGATTATTGCATTTAAAATACATGCCTGTGTAAAATCTGTATGGGATTCGGTATTCCTCCAGTCCCTCTAACACTTTATATATGTGTTGCCTTGATGGGTGATATACAAGCACATTCATGATTGCATAATACTATAAAGGTTCTCTGCGTTCTTTTCCCACGTGAATTTTTTTATTCGTTCTCTGCCTTTCTGTATAAGACGGTTCCTGAGCGCATCATCATGCAAAACAAGAAGTAGTTTCTCTGCTATGTCCTCTGGATTTAAAGGGTCGATGTATAATGCTGCATCATGACAGATCTCAGGTAGAGAACTTGCCCTTGAAGATACCACCGGTGTTCCAAAATACATGGCCTCAAAAGGAGTGAGGGGAAAGGCTTCAAGCAAAGTTGTGGTAACGTATAATTCAGAGTTTTTATACAGTTTTGGCAATTTTTTATGCTCTACACCTCCAAGAAAATAAATGTTTTTCCATACCTCTTTATCCCTGTACGGAGCGGTTATTTCATCAAAATATTGCTCATCCATTATTTTGCCCGCAATCACAAGATTGACATCAGGTCGTTTTTTGTACACTATCTCAAAAGCCTCTAAAAGAGCAGGGTAGTTTTTGTGATAGGTAATGTTAGATACGGCAAGAATGTAAGGTTTATACCTTGCAACCTCTATATCTTCCTCTTTTTCCTCAATGTTAACACCACTATAAAGCACATACACATTTTTCCTGCCGCCTTTCATGGCTCTTTGTTTTAAGTCTTTTGATATGAAAACCACTTTGTCTGCTCTCAACATGGACATACGAGCAATAAACCTCTGGAAAAAACGCTTTATAGCATAGGGAATACTTTTTCTTCCTCTGACCTTAAAGAAAAGGTTTGGATTTTGAAATACAAGGACCTGTTTCTTTAAAGTTAAGAAACAGGCCACATTACCCGGCATGTATACAACATCAGCCCTGTAGTAGGAAGATAAGAGAGGACACAGTATCTGTTCCGCTATAAATCTGAGGTAATATGGTAAATAGGGAGTTTTGATGTATTTGATTCTTTTATTCCCGAGAAAGTCTTTGAAATCTTTGTGATTTTTTGGGTTTGTCCAGAGGATTATTTTCACGTCCTTTTTAGTCTCTTCAAGAGCCTTCAACTGATTTTTCAGGTACTCAAGACCACCGCCAAAATATGCACTTTGAGCATTCACAAAAACAATCATGCTCTACTCCCATTGAGATAAAGTTTATCTGATACGTAAAGGCTCATAATAGGTAGTACAAGATATAAAAACTGAACGAAAACCTGTGGAAAATAACCGCGTGAGATTATCTGAAAAATAAAGAAATAGAATATGGAATAACTCATGAGTACGAGGATATTTTTGTCATTTTTTCTGTAAATATTGTAGATAACAGCAAAGAAAAGACCGAGTAAAAACATAAACACAACAACCCCGGGTATTCCGAAGTTTGCATAATACTCTCCTATATTTGGAACAGCGTATCCGAAGTACCTGCCACCAGTGATTTTCCAGAGAACCTTAAGATATTGAGGATAGGGTTTTTGGTGCCACAAAAGTCTTGGAATGGGAAGAATAAAGACATACCAGAAACTTTCTCCTAAAAAGTAGGGATGAAACCTGGGTATGTAGTATACGAAGGAGGCAGTAGGCTCGAACAGGGACACTGACGATACCAAGAAGGCAAGAATAAAGTCACTGTTAAAAGAAATATTTTTCAGGGAAGGCGCTCCTCTTAGATAGGCTATTAAAGCGAACAATATGAGGAAAGTAAGTAGTGATAGAAAAATGTAAGTCTTCTTAACTTTGATGTTTCTCCGTTTAATATAGTAAAATAGCAAACTGCCTCCTGCAATAAGAACTATATATCGTACTCCCCTTGTAAGGAAAAGTATAAAATTAACGAAAACAAGGAACATAGCAGTTGTACGATATACTTTGCGTATTGCAAGTTCAGTTAACATTAAAGTGGCTGGGACTAAAAAGAGAATGCTAAGCGCAAGATACCCCGAAGCCTTTTTTGATGTTTCACCCAGTTTAAGATAATAGTTGCTGAGTTTTAGAGGATTTATCACAAACAAAGATACACCAAGTTGTCTTGTCCAGATAAAGTAGCCAAAAACTCCAATAAATTCCCATAAAAATGCGTTTATTAATAGTACTTTTAGGTGTGGTGCATTGGAGATTTTGTTTGACAACCCTTCTTTTCTCATGGTAAGCGTGTAACCTGTAATAAGGGAAACGACTCCGAGCAAGAATATAAACTCTGTCGTGAAATAGTAATTGTAAATATTGTGCACTGGAATCTGATGGATTTTCCATATTATATTTAGAGCAGGGCTTATTATAAAATACGTGAAGTATAGAAGGAAAGTAAAAACAATTGGTGATTCAATGCGTGGTCTTTTCTTTAAAATATAGAATAACATTAAAATAGATGAAAATGCTGCTATAATCCAGAATAATCCGATGTTTTGGTACATTTATGTTTCCTCTCTGTTCCTAAAAACATAAAGGTAATAAAGTGCTCCAAGAAGGTAACTTGTAATTATAGCAAGTGCTATTCCCTTCAGGTTTAAAACGTTATAGCCTATTGGTGCAAAGATTAAAATGCCTGCCAATATTATGAACTGTGCTTTGGTTGTTACGAGAGGTTTCCCTTTCGCTTTAAAGTGCGCCACGGCAACATTTATAAGGGATATGGGAAATGCCGCAAGAAACAGGATGAGGGATAGTCCTGCAGAGGGTGCAAAAGGTTTTCCGAAAAGTAGAAGGACGAGTGGTTTTATAGTAACAATCAGGGCCCCAAAGAGTGTTGCGTTCAGTAAAGAAAGGTATAAAAAGTATTTTTTCCAGCCTGTTACTTTACCTTTTGAAAAAAGTGGATAAAGCACTATTTGAGCAGCGTTTGGTGCGAGAAAACCTATTTTACCAATTGATGCCGCAACCGAGTATATTCCAAGCGCAGAGGAAGGTGCTATTACCGAAAGTATTGCCTGATCCACCTGTTGAGAAAAAGAACTCATGATATTTGTTAATTGGGTTTTTATACCAAAGTTGAGGATTTTTCTTATGATAGAACGTTTCACATTGAAGAATGATATGTTCTGGAAGGTGTTATACGAGAGCAAAAGGAGCGCAGCATTGCTGAGTATTAGATAAAAGAAGCATCTTTGTGGAGTAAGATGCCTTAAATCGGAGAGGAGGAGAACAAGGTATATCGCAGGTAGGGACAGGCGCAGTAAATTGTATTTAATAAAGTTAAGTTCTTCCTGCATTATTGAAAGAGCAGTTTGAACGAGGTTGGCAACAGGTAAATATAGCATTGACAAAAGTGGGATTAACATAGTGTATGCATATTTACCGTGTGCCACTAAATAAATTACTATAAGCGTTACAAAGCCAAATATAAAAGACGATGTAATCACAGTAAAGAAAACTGAACTTTCAAGCTCTTTTCTTGGAATATCGGTGTTCTTAAGATAAATGTATGCTTCATTTGCGCCTAAAATTGCAATTTGAGAGAATAAAGTTGGCCAGACTATGAGGGTGCGAAGTATGCCCTTACCTTCGGGTCCAAGTACCCTTGCTGTAATTATGCCAGTGCCTAAGTTTAGAATCAGCATGAATACACTTGTAAATGTGGTGATAAGGAAAGAGCGTTTCATTCAATTTTGACACCCTTTAGTAGTTCTTTTACAGATAAAACAGAGATTACAATAGCAAGGTATAGAAATAGGCCAAGTATGAGATTGTAGGAAAGATGAGGTCTATACTTGTGTTGTGGAACATTGGGATAATCAATGATCTTTACAACGGGTTTTCTTGATGTGAGTTTTAGTTCTGTGTTAAGGGAATCAAGTTGAGTTAGCATGTACTCCACAATGTCTTTCGATAAAAAGGGTTTTGTAGAAATAAATCCTACAACAATTGTGCCTCTATCAGGATCGTAGTCTACCATAAGGTTTTTAAAATATTTTTTAAGAACCTGCGCGTTGTTATTAGCCCTGTATAACTTCAAGAGATTAAATTTTTTTATAACCCTGTTTGCAAGCCTTCTACTCTGAAGAAGTGCAAGGATAGCCTGTGACGATATTGCCGCTTTGGAGAGTTCAGGATTTTGAAGTTCCCCGTAGGGTGTATTCAATACTACCCCTGGGCTTTCTGATTCAGGAGCAAGTAGTGTGGAGGTTGAAAGGTATTCCTTTGGTAGAGAAACAGTATAAATGGTGACTATAATTTCAAAAAGTATAAAACCCAGTACGATTATAGCAAGCGTTTTCTTCTTTATCATTTCTTAATCTGATATATAATAAACAGCGTCGTTACAATCTGGTATACAATACCTGATATGTAAGACAGATTTTTGAGAGTTGGGGTAGGTTTCTCAGTCTTAAACGGTATATAAACTATGTCTCCCGGGTAAAGCCTGCCTTTATGGATTTTCCCGTTTACTCCTATGGCAAATGCATGTTTTTTATCTGCCATGCGGAGAAGAGGTTCTCTATGTAGGATATCGATTAGTTTTAATCCGTGAGTGTATGGGACGTAATGAGGTTGTACTGTAGCGCCTGCGACATACACAAAAGAGGTGTTTTGGGGGATGAAAATAGAATCACCATTTTGAAGTTGTGTATTGTAGGTGGCAGGTAAAACGTGCAAAATTCGTTGCTTGAGCAGTGAGAAAAGACTATCCGGCATGTATCTCGCGGATGAATCGAGTATGTACAGGTTAAACTCGGAAAGTCTTTCGTACGTAGTTTGTCTGTCTGTTTTTCTCTTTATGTACATACCATCAGTATAAGCGTTTTGAGTGGCACCTCCAGATAAATTCAGGATATAATTTACAGAGCTTCCTTTGGGTATGGTGTACATGCCTGGGAATCTCACCTCACCACCAACATATACGCGGATATACGAGGTTTTAAAGGTGTCTGGAGGAACGAAAACAATATCTCCAGGTTCTAAAAATATAGAATCAAGGAGATCTTCCCTTATCACTTTTGATTTTTTCTCACGTTTCTTGAAAACAATTACATGATTCAAAGAGGCATCTGGTCTGGGTTTCGCAAGAAGAATAAGGCTTTTTAAAGAGAGTTTATCATGCCATTTGAAGATACCGGGATGTTCAACGTAGCCATTTATACTTACCGGCTCTTTCTGTGTAAGAATGTCTTCTCTAAATAGAAAAATGGAATCACGGTCCTGCAACCTGAAAGTATCCATGTCCTTCAAGGTAACCTCAATGCTGGTTGTATGGAGCGCTTTTTGTCGAACTATCAAAATCTCATTGTAAGGAGAATATAAGAATCCTCCTGCTCTTTGAATGGCCTCTTTTAAAATGAGCCCCGGTTTGAATGTATAATATCCAGGTTTTTTTATGTTCCCCTCTACATAAATGTAGCCACTTTTAATATAGCGTGATATGGGAATGGTTATGTAATCACCGTTTTTTAGTTTAAAAGAATGCCATCTGTCACGTGGCACATCAAATATGTGGATGCTGTCACCTTCCAACCTTTTTATAATTGCCCTTTTCTGATTGAAGGGCATTATGCCAGACCATTTCGTAAGTTCTCTAAGTGTCGTTGTGGGTTTTATTTCATATATTCCGGGCTTGTAAAGGCTTCCCTCTATTGCGATTACATTTTTTATTGGAGGAATGACCACCACATCGCCATCCATCAATTCTGCGTTTTCTGGTGTACCCCCGAAAATAAAAGGGTATAGATCAATGAGGACTTTGCTGCCGTTTTGGTGTATAATTTCAATATTGCGTAAGGTTCCGGTTTTCAAAACTCCTCTTGCAAGGAAAAGCAAATCCAGTACAGTGCTTTTTGATTTGAGAATATAAGCCCCGGGGTTGGGTGTTTCCCCTGTTAGGAATACCTTTATACCACGAATTCTTCCCGGAGATATAAATATTTTTACGTTGCTCCACTTTTCACTTGCAACTTTGTTTAGAAACTTCTCCGCTTTATCAATGCTCATCCCGGAGATTTTTACAGGACCCAAACCAGGAATAAATATTGTTCCACGTTTGTCGATTACAGAGGTAAATGTATTTTCAATACTCCCTGAAATGTAAACGGTTATTTCATCACCAGGTCCCAGTGTGTAGGCAGGGGAGAGATTCTGCGAGTTTATATATCTCCCTCCATAGACTCTAAAATGCCTGTAGCCAACCTGTTTTAATTCCTTTTTGCCTGTTATTTTCATAAAGAGTGATTCTATTGGGGAAAGGAGTGTGTCGTAATAGTTTACTTGTGGAACAGGCTGAATGGATGGAGTATTCTGCACAGGCGATTGAGTGTCTTTAAGTGCGCCTTTAGGTAGTATCAGGTTCTGTGCTGATAGGTATGCAACAAAGAGAAGCGTAAACTTAAACATTACAGGGTTACAATTTTGTGCTGATTATCCTGTATTCCACTATTTCTGAAGGCGTTTCTGGTATCGAAGATGTACGGTGCTTTTTCATAAATTTCCCTATAATCAAATGAAGAGTGATCCGTGCCAAGAACAACCAAGTTGTAGTCCTCGTACTTTGGGTCTTTAATTGATTCCATGAGTTTCCCGCTAATCTCAACCCATGGCACGTGTGGGTCGTAATACTCTACATTGGCACCTTTTTGTTCAAGAAGGTCTATTATATCAAGAATAGGCGATTCTCTCACGTCATCTATATCCCTCTTGTATGCAATGCCAAGAACAAGTATACGGGAACCTTTTATACTGCGCTCTTTTTCGTTGAGGGCATCCTGTATTCTGCCAACCACGTATCTTGGCATGTTTGAATTTATATCTGTTGCGGTTTCTATAAATCTTGCTGTGTAGTTAAATGTTTTAAGTTTCCATGAAAGGTAAATGGGGTCTATAGGTATGCAGTGGCCACCTATACCGGGTCCGGGATAGAATTTCATAAAACCAAATGGCTTGGTGCCTGCTGCCTCTATCACTTCCCAAACGTCTATACCCAGTATATTACACATTATAGCCATCTCATTGGCAAGACCTATATTGATGCTTCTGAATGTATTCTCAAGTAGTTTGGCTGCTTCAGCCACACGTGATGATGAAACAGGAACCACATTTAAAAGTGCAAGAGAATAGAGTGCAGATACAACCTCTGTGGAGTTAGGCTCCACTCCACCAACGAGTTTAGGTGTATTTTTAACAGTGTATTTTGTATTCCCGGGGTCTATTCTTTCAGGAGAGAAAGCGAGGAAAAAGTCCTTTCCCACAACGAGACCTGTTTCTTCGAGAAGGGGCAAAATAATTTCGTCAGTTGTCCCCGGGTATGTTGTGCTCTCAAAGGATATTATGTGTCCCTTCTTAAGGTTCTTCTTTACGTCGTGGGCGGCCTTTATAACGTAACTTAAATCAGGATCCTTCGTTTTTGATAGGGGAGTGGGAACGGCTATAATTATTCCATCAACTTCTGATAATACGGAGCTCTCAGATGTTGCAGTGATAAGGCCCTTTTCAACAAGAGGTGCAAGTTCCTCTGAACTTACGTCTTTAACATAAGATATACCTTTATTTATCTTTTCGGTTTTCTTCTCATCAACATCATATCCATGTACCTTAACGCCAGCTTTTGCAAATTCTATGGCAAGTGGAAGTCCAACGTATCCAAGGCCAACTACCGCAATTTTAATATCTCTTTTCTCGATTTTTTTAAGAATCTCTTCTTTCATTTTTATCCTCTATCTCTTCATACTTTACTTTTAGATTTTTCACAGCATACACATCGTCAAGCCTTTTTACCGGAGTGTTGTGAGGGGCAGTTTTAACTATTTCGGGGGTATGTTCTGCCTCCTTGAGGATTTTTTTCATAACCTCTGCGAAGTATTCAAGGGTTTCCACTGATTCTGTTTCCGTGGGCTCTATCATAAGTGCCTCTGATACTATAAGCGGGAAGTAAACAGTTGGGGCATGGACTCCATAGTCAAGTAGCCTTTTTGCTATATCCAGAGTCCTTATACCATATTTCTTCTTAATTGGTGCACCTGTTGCAACAAATTCGTGCATTGGAATTGAATCATAGGGGATTTCATATCCTGCCACTTTGAGCAGTTGTTTGAGATAGTTTGCATTTAAAACGGCATTTTCTGATATTGACTTCAGGTGCTCTTTCCCTATCATTCTAATATAGGTATAAGCCCGCACCATGACCGCAAAATGGCCGAAGAAAGCAAGAAGTTTTCCTATAGATTTGTCACCCGTTTCTTTACGTTGATACCCGGAGTCGTTCTTTATAACCTGCACTCCAGGCAGGAAATCTTTTAAAAAGGCTTTCACTCCCACAGGTCCACTGCCTGGGCCTCCTCCACCGTGGGGTGTTGAAAATGTTTTGTGAAGGTTGAAATGTATAACGTCAAACCCTATATCACCCGGGCGGATATATCCGAGGAGGGCGTTGAGATTGGCTCCGTCCATGTACATAAGTCCACCTGCTTTATGCACGAGTTCTGCAATTTCCTTTATCTCTCTTTCGAATATTCCCAGTGTGTTGGGATTGGTCACCATGAGCCCTGCTACCTCATCGTTCAGGTTTTTTCTGAGTTCTTCAATGTCAATCATTCCGAGTTTGTTGGATTTTATAGTTTTTGCCGTATAGCCAGCAAGTGTTGTTGAGGCAGGATTGGTGCCATGGGCAGAGTCAGGTACAAGAATGTACTTCCTCTTTTCTCCTTTTGACTCAAGGTATTTTTTTATTATCTTTATTCCAGTTAATTCTCCATGTGCTCCTGCCGCAGGTTCAAGGGTTATAGCATCCATTCCGCTTATCTCAGCAAGGTATTCTGAGAGTTCATACATTATTCTAAGTGCGCCCTGAACTGTATAGTCAGGTTGAAGAGGGTGAATATTACGGAAACCCGAAAATGCGGATACGGTTTCATTTATTTTGGGATTATATTTCATGGTGCATGATCCCAGCGGGTAGAAACCGAGGTCTACATTGTAGTTCATGTTTGATAGTCTGATAAAATGTCGTATGATATCAACCTCAGAGAGTTCTGGTAGGTTAGGGAAGTCTTCGGATGTATATTCCCTTATATCGTCTTTATATTTTTCAAACAGCGTTTTGATGTCGTCCTTTTGTGGAAGGTTAAATGCTTTTTTACCCTTTTTTGAGCGTTTGAAAATAATATCTTCCTTAATTACCATAAATGCCTCCTTAATCAGCCTTTAAGACCACTTTTTGCATAACTTGCGACGATTTGTTTTTGAGCCAGGAAGAAGAGAATTACAAGAGGCAGTATCGCTATAAACGATGCTGCCATTAGTGCTGGATAATTTGTACTTTCTCCCTGGGAGAAGTAGGCAAGTCCTACCTGTATTGGACGCATATTATTGCTGTTTACAACCATTAATGGCCACATAAATGCGTTCCATGATCCTATTATGTTAAAAATGGATATGGTAACTACTGCAGGTTTGATAAGTGGCAGGATAATGCGGAACAAAAAGCACAATCTGCCACATCCATCAATAACCGCGGCCTCATATAGGTCTTTAGGTATTCCGCGCATGTGTTGACGCAGGAGGAAGATAGCAAAAATGTTTACTGACCATGGGATGATAAGTGCGTAATAGGTGTCAATCCATCCAAGATACTGAACGAGAATAAAAAGCGGAATAACATAAACAGGAACAGGTACCATCATGAGGGCAAGTAGTGACATAAAAATGGTTTCACGCCCTTTAAATTTAAACCATGAAAAGGCATACGCTGCAAGGAGTGCTGTAAGGACAACACCTATCAGAGTAAATGTTGCAACAATAAAGGACACGTATATGTAACGCGGGAATGCAATTTTTGTCCAGACCATTTTGTACGCATCAAGTGTAAATACCTTTGGTATCCATGTGGGAGGAATCTGAATTGCTTCTCTTTGAGTCTTGAATGAGGTGGATATCATCCAGAGGAATGGAAGAAGTGAGAAAAGAGCGCCTGCAGTGACAATGGTATATATAACGATTTTCCCTATTATTTTCTTAAACCTCATAATACACCCTCTTTTCAAGAACGGTTTTCTGGAAAATTGTAATAGCAAGTACAAACAGGAAGAACGCAAATGCTATTGCTGTTCCATATCCCACCTGATACTCTTCATAACCTTTTTGATAAAGATAGTATATGACCACCGATGTTCTGCCGAGTGGACCGCCCGGGGGAGGACCTGTCATAAGCCATATGGGAGCAAATATCTGTAGTGATGCAATGGTAGTCATGATAGCCACGTAAAAAGTAGTGGGGGATAGAAGTGGAAGAGTCACGTTTTTTATGGTTTGCCATGGTCCTGCACCGTCGATTTTGGCTGCCTCATAATACACATCTGGAATATTTTTCAGACCCGCAAGAAAGATTACTATGTTGTAACCCATTGATTTCCAAACACTCATAAAGGCTATTGAAACCAGTGCAAGGGAAGGACCTTTTAAAAGATAAGGAAGTTCTTTCCCCACCATGAGTTCAATAATGCCCCTTGGTTCTTCGAGCCATTTTAAAGGTGAAAGCCCCAATGTGGTCAAAAAGTAATTAAAAACACCACGTTGAGGGTCATATAACCATTTCCACACGATAGAGACAGCCACCATTGATGTGATAACAGGTAAAAAGTATATGGTTCTATAAAGTCCAAGCGCTTTGAGACCTTTATTCAGCAGGGCGGCTATGAACAGTGAAACGATGAGACTAAGAGGTACCGCAATAATCGCATAGTTGATTGTGTTCCAGAAAGATTGCCAGAAGAAGGGGTCCTGAAGAAGCCATTTGTAATTGGATAGTCCTATAAAGCCCTTTGAACCACCTATTCCCCAGTCCTGAAAACTCAGTAAAAACGCATAGGCTATGGGGAAGAATCTGAATACAAGGAGAAGAACAAGGGCTGGACTCAGAAGAGCCAGAGGCCACAAATAATTCTTTATTCCTTTCATGTCCTTTATTTTAATTTAAACTTGTAGGTTGGTAAAGTAACCTCACCTGATTTTAATCATTTTTCTTTCAGCCAACTTATTCCCATTTTTGTCCTTTACGATTATGAAGTATACGCCCTTTCTCAGTTTGGATACCGATATATGCATGTTGTCTTTCCTATCGGTATTATATTCATTTAAGAGTTCTCTTCCGGATATATCAAATATCTGTATTTCTCCAACATTTCGGGTACCTCTCACCATGAGGACGTTTCCAGAAAGCAATGTGGGAAGATTCAGGGTTTGGAAGGAATTTTTTGCGTGTTCTTTTATCCGGGTGATGTCAAAGTTTATACCTGTAACTGTTGAACTACCCACAGAGACCATCTGAGCATTTGAGGGTATGTTATATGGAACCCTCTCAACGTCTATTGGTGAGTAAACCTGGTTGTACCATAGTCCATATGGCCAGAGGTATAGATAATAGTTCCCGGGCAATAATCCGCCTACATGGTAGTTTGATGTATCCGATGTGTAAAATACTGACACGGGATAACCCTCAGTGTTTACAACAATTACCTCGTAATATGAGTTCGTTACAGGGAGTGTATCATTCATTACACTTCCCTCAATAGCACCCCCAACTTTAGTGGTATTGAAGTCCTTTATTACCACTGTGTCTGCTATTATTGTAACAGAACTTGCATTCTGGTGGGATGAAGCGTTTTCATAGAATTCAAAATGGTATGGATTATATACAAGTGGAGGAATAGAGGTGGTATCGTAATAAGATACAGTAAGAAGCATCATTCTATAATCTCCGGGTGTTAAATTATAGGAAGAGTATGTGCCGAAATCGGTTATATCCATATCTTCCAGTTTCCCGGTGCTTACATCTTCAAGAAGGATGGCAAATGGATAAGCGTTTGTTGAAATATTATTCCCGCTTATAGAATCTTTTATGCTACCCGCAACTTTTCCACCCTTTGAGAGTGTGACAGTTAAGAAAATACTGTCATCCTGTTGTAGAGTTATTACTGTAGCATTGTCCCATGAACTCTGATGGTTATACCATTCTGGCATATAGAAGAAATAGAGAGAATCTCCTCCTTCAGGCTGTATATATAATTTATAATCGCCTGCTGGCAGGTTATGTATGCAAAATATTCCTGTATCAGCATAGGCAGATGTGACGTATTCGTTGGTATATGCATAGTAGAGGTCAACAGATCCCGCTCTTGGATTGCCACTATCATCCTGTATTACTCCAGATATAATCCCCGTCCATCCATAGAAGTCGAAGTTTATGCCGTATGTTGTATCAGGTGCTGTAACATCTATTGTGTCTGCATTGTCGTAGTTTGTGGCATCTTTATACCACTGACCTGTGCCTATATCAGTAGGATAGAGATAGGCTTTGTAAGCACCTGTAGGGAGGTCCGTCCCTGTTGAGAATTTTCCATCATACAATGTACTTCCGAACATACTGTACACGAGGTCACCTGTATTACAATCGTAAACATCAAGATAGAAGGCGCCACCGTACCCATAGCCGTCCAGCCCTGTAATTGTGCCTGCAATAGCACCACCCCTGTGGAAATTAAAGTCAATATTGAAAGTGGTATCAGGTGATGTAACAGACACAGGGTCTGCGCTGGCAAAGTCGGTTTTGTCGTTGTAGTATTGGGGCATGTAATTATCAGGGTCAATGAGTATCTTGTAAGTACCTGTTGGCAGGTTCGAGAAAGTATAAACGCCCGTGGTGGTATCGTATTCAAATGTTGAGAAAAGATATGCTCCTGTGTTGGCATCCATTATGGTGGCATATGGATAAGGGTCTTTTATCGTATCCCCTGTATCACTGAGCAGCATACCGGTTATAACTCCAGTTCCACTCTGAGGACCAGATGAAGTAGGTGGTAAGTTGACGTCCATACCAGTGATGGTATCGCTCCATCCAGTTAGTGTGACCACCTGTGCATAAAACCAGTTGTATGTATCTCCGTAGTAAGTCTGTCTGTAATTACTCAGATAGTATCTTATTTTAAATACCCCTGAATTTACGCCCTCTATGGTATAGTTTCCGGCAGAGTCAGTTGATAGGGGTTTCCATATTGCTGTTTTTAGAACAGTATCAATTAATGTGACTGAACCATAAGCGTTGGAAATAGGCGATGCTGTGGAATCATTGTAAAGCCTTCCCTTTATAACATTACCAGGAGGTGTTATTATATTTATACTGTCTGTGTCTGAAGTTAGCCATACGATATCAGCACTATCTATTCTACCTGTCCCCCCCAGCGAATTGTAATACATTGTAGGATACATGTCTCCTTTTGCCTGTATAATATAGGCACCCATGGGAAGAGTGTCCATATACTCACCGTTTATGTCAGGATAAATATAGTTCACCAGATCACCTGTGTAGGCATTAAATATATAGACATAGTATCCTGCTATTATTGGATTGTGGCCCTGATCGTAGACTTTGCCCTCGATGGTATAATAAGGAATGTTTTTAGTGTCTATATGCTTTATCAGGCTATTTATTTTATCCGTTTCCCTGTTTATCCTATATTGGTCTATTTTCGATGAAATTGTCTGTATTTTGTATTTTACTTTTTCAGTTAGCCTGAATTTATAACTATTTGGTGACAGCATTACCAGCAACATAATAATATTTAGCATAATTCACCTCCTGTTTCCCAGTACTTTTAAAAGTTTTTTAAGTCCCAATGTGTTTAAAACGTTGTCTTTTTCAAGCCATCCCCTTCTTGCCACATAGACGCCCAGTTCAATCATCCACATCTGGCCTATTTGATGGGCGTCAGTGCCTATTGTTAAAGGCACTCCAATTTCTTTTGCTCTCTTACTCCATGTATCGTTAAGGTCAAGCCGTTCATAATTTGCATTTATCTCAAGGTATTTACCTTCCTCCTTTGCAACGTATAAGACCTTTTCAAGATTAACATTATAGGGTTCTCTTTTCCCTATTAACCTGCCTGTGGGATGGGCAATAGAGTGTACGTATGGATTTTTAAGTGCTTTAATAATTCTTTCTGTAACATCCTCGTATTTGGACCATACATGTACAGCAGCAACAACGAAATCAAGTTCTTTTAATATTTCATTCGGGTAATCAAGGGTTCCATCCTGAAGTATGTCAACCTCTGCACCTTTCAAAAGAATCTGTTTGCCATATTTTTCATTAATTCTCTCTATTTCTCTGTTTTTCTCCCTGAGTTTTTCTATACTCAGTCCTCCGGCGTATTTTGCACTCTGTGAATGGTCACATACTGCAACATATTCGTAACCCATTTCAATTGCCTTCTCTGCTATTTCCTCTAAAGAGGCTGTTCCATCGGAATATTTTGAATGTACATGCAGGTCTCCTTTTATATCTTTCATCTCTATAAGTACGGGCAATTTATGCTCCATTGCTGCTTCAATTTCTCCTCTATCTTCCCTGAGTTCAGGTGGGATGAAATCAAGTCCTAAAATTCCATAAATCTCTTCCTCTTTTTCACCTGCCACCTTTACATTGTCTTTAAATACCCCATATTCCGATATTTTGAACCCTTTTTGTTTTGCAAAGGTTCTGAGGTGAACATTGTGTTGTTTTGACCCTGTGAAATACTGGAGCGCTGCGCCAAATGACTCACTTGGTACCACCCTAAGGTCAACCTGTATTCTGTCATTGAAAATACATGAACCTTTTGTGTCTCCATGGGCGAGTACTCTTGTGACGTCCGGATGATTGACAAATCTATCAATGATTTTTCTGCCATGAGTGCTTATACAGAGAATATCAATATCTCCCACTGTTTCTTTCCTTCGTCTGTAGGAGCCACAAACCTCAATATCCTCAACATATTCTGATTCAGACAGCCATTTTTTCAGGTTCTCTACAAAGGGGTAAATCTCCCCCAGGGGTATCCTGTCCTGCATTTTGAAGTACAATTCAATTGATTTTTTTATGTTTTCAACTTTTTTAGGCCCCATTCCTCGAAGTTTGGCGAGTTCTCCATTTTCAATAACCTTCTTCAGGTCTTCAAGGTTTTTCACGCCTAATTCATCGTACGCGTGTTTTATAGTTTTTGGGCCAATACCCGGAATCTGGAGTAACTCAAGTATACCATCAGGTACCTGCGATTTTACCTCTTCGTACTTCTTAAATGTACCTGTTTTAAGGTACTCTTCTATTTTTACTGCTATTTTTTCTCCAACACCTGGAAGTGATTTTAGCCCGTCAACTCCGTGTTCTTTATAAAATTCCTGTATGTCTTCCGGGAAGTTTTCAAGAAAGCGTGCGACTTTTCTATACGCTCGAATCTTAAAAGCATTTTCTCCAAGAAATTCCAGGGCATCTGCAAGCGTATCAAACATACGTGCAAGCTTTTTGTTGTGGTTCATTGTAATTATATGTTATTTCAACTTTTATGTATGGTCAAACTGCTCTGTATCTTTATATATCGAGTTTTTTAGAAATCAATTTACATGTTTCCACTATATCTTCCTCTATTTTAAGTGTAGCGTAATTATCTAAAGCTGTTTTTCCCTTTGTTATTATAACAAGTGGAGTGCCCCTTGTTACTCCATACATTGGTATATAACCTGCTGGAAACACGGCGAGTGTTGAGCCAATAACAATGATAAGGTCAGCTTCCTTTGCTGCCTTTTGTGCCCTTAAAAGAGCATCCTCTGGTAAGGGTTCTTTAAAGAATACGAAATCCGGTCTCAATACTCCTCCACATTCACATTTTGCTATTTCTTTTTTCTTAATGAATTCCATTGCATACTCAAGTGGATATTTTTTATTACACCTTATACATGTAAATGTTTTCATGGAACCATGAAGGTTGGCTACTCTGGTAGAACCTGCTTTTTCATGGAGCATGTCGATGTTTTGTGTGGCAATAAGATTGATTTTACCCATGTCTTCAAGTTTCTTTAAACAGAGATGAGCATCGTTGGGCTTTGCGTTTACGAGGATAGGAGCGAGTTCAAACATCAAATTGTAAAGAATGGAGGGGTCTTTGTAGAATACGTCTATATCAAACACTATTTCCGGATATTTTGAGTATATTCCAGTTCCACTTCTGAAATCAGGTATACCACTTTTGGTGCTTATGCCAGCACCTGTGAGTACGAATATTTTTCTGGATTTTTTTATGAGGTCTACAAGTTGTGCTATTTTTAGTTCGAACTGGGAATTATTCATGCTTAATATTATATTACTGGTTTATAAAACCAGCAAATTGTGTTATAATAATAGAATGAGGCTTTTAGGTATAAGGAGGGAGACAAAAAATAAATGGGAGAGGCGAGTACCACTTGTGCCTCATGATGTGCATGAATTACGTAAGAGGCACAGAATAATGACTCTTATCGAGCCGTCAGAACTGAGAATTTTCCCGGAGGAAGAGTATGTAAAAAACGGAGCCAATGTGGTGGACAATCTGAGGGAGGCTCATTACATCTTTGGAGTGAAAGAAATACCGCCGTCTTATTTCGAAGAAGGGAAAGTATACATGTTTTTCTCTCATACGATTAAGGGCCAGAAATACAATATGCCTATGCTCAAGAGAATGCTGGAATTAAAAGATACTCTGATTGACTATGAACTTATCAAGGATGAAAATGGAAAGAGGCTTATTTTCTTCGGTTATCACGCAGGTCTTGCTGGTGCCATAGATACTCTCTGGGCATTTGGTCAGAGGCTTTTGAAGGAGGGGATAAAAACACCTTTTGCCCGTATTAAAAGGGCTTATGAGTATGGTAGAATGGATAAGGTAGAGATGCATCTTAAAGATATAGGGGAGCAGATAGAGGAAGAGGGCCTCCCTCCAGAGATATCTCCCCTTATAGTTGGCATTACCGGAAGGGGTAATGTTTCTCATGGCGTTCAAGATATAATAAAATTTTTCCCATATGAAGAGGTTGGTGCAAGGTGTATACCTGAGGTGCTAAAAGAAAAGAAGAACGATAGAATTTTTATGGTGGTTTTTAAGCCCGAGGAGAGGGTCAAACACAGGTTTGGGGAAATATTTTCGAGAGAGGATTATTATGCCCATCCAGAGCAATATGTTTCAAGAATGCCTGAGTATCTGCCACATCTAAACATACTGTTTAATGCCATTTACTGGGAGGAGCGTTTCCCCAAACTGGTAACTAAAGACCATATAAAGGAGCTCTTTGAAAAAGACAAGAATCCAAGGTTAAAGGTAATAGGGGATATAACCTGTGATATTGGAGGCTCAATAGAAATTACGGTGAAAGCAACAGACCCCGGAAATCCATGTTTCGTATATAATCCTTACACAGACTCGATTGTTGATGGTGTTGAGGGTAATGGTGTTGTGGTTATGGCTGTGGATAATCTCCCGGCAGAATTAGCATACGATGCCTCAATATTTTTCAGTCATCAATTAAAGCCTTTTGTGCCATATATAGTAAGGGCAAACTATGATGTAAAGTTTAAAAGGCTCAACTTGCCCGATGAAATTAAAAATGCGGTGATAGTTTACAATGGCGAACTTACGCCGAATTATAAATATCTTGAAAAATACTTGTGAAAATAGGAGGCATTAAAAATGGCTAAAAAAGTCCTGGTGCTCGGCGCCGGGATGGTAACAAAGCCCATGATAAGGTATTTTGCGGAGAAGACCGACTACTCCGTAATAGTGGCATCCAGAACTCGCAAACATATAGATGAACTGATAAGTGGCTATGATAGAATAAAGGGTATAACATGGGAAGCACACAACTTAGATGGGCTCCGTGATCTCGTTAAAGAGGCTGATATAGTTCTGAGTTTCCTGCCGTATATATATCATATGGAGGTTGCCAGGCTGTGTGTGGAATATTCAAAACCCCTTGTTACAACCTCCTATGTAAAAGAGGAGATGGCAGCCCTTGATGAAGAGGCAAAAAAGAAAGGTATATTGCTTCTTAATGAGACAGGCCTTGATCCTGGCATAGACCATATGACTGCTCAGATGGTAATAGATACGGCTCACGAAAAAGGTGCAGAAGTTACGGAGTTCTATTCCTATTGCGGCGCTCTTCCTGCACCACAGTATGCCAACAATCCGCTTCATTATAAATTCTCCTGGAGCCCGGAGGGGGTGTTGAGAGCGGGGAATAATAGTGCAAAATATTTAAAAGAAGGAAAAATAGTTGAAGTTCCAAGTAATGAACTCTTTTCCCACCGCTGGAGTGAGTATGTGGAGGGAGTGGGAGAACTTGAAGTGTATCCTAACAGGAACTCTCTTGTGTATATAGAGAAATATGGGATAAGTGAGGTGCATACCATAATAAGGGGAACCTTTAGATATCCAGGGTGGTGTGAAACGCAGATTTATCTTAAGAAGTTACATCTTACAGAAGAGGGCATAAAAGTACCTTCTGGGGTAAGAACGTGGAAAGAACTGATGGATGTTAAACTGAAAGAGGTGAATGAAGAGATTCCTTCTCACATTATAGACAAATTGAGGTGGCTTGGGCTTTTTGAGGGTAGAGAACTTCCATGTGTGGAGTGTACAATATTTGAAAATTTTGTTACCTTGCTTAAAGAGAAACTCTCTTATAGGGAAGGTGAAAAAGACCTTATCATTCTCAAGCACAGAATAGTGATTGAAGAAAAAGGAAAAAGAAAAGTACATACTGTAAAATTGGTGTCAGAAGGAGTGATTGGCAAAGAAACGGCTGTGGCCAAAACAGTTTCTCTTCCTGCAGCCATTGCAGCAGATTTAATTCTGAAAGGGGAAATAACCCTGAGCGGCGTATGGATTCCAACTCATCCTGATATTTATACAAAGGTTTTGAGGGAACTTGAAAACGAAGGAATTAAGCCTGAATTGAAGGAGGAGGTACTTGAGAAGATAGGGGAGAAATAAGGAGATTTTATGGAGTTTAGAATAATTAAGCATCCCATACTTAAGGTAGAGGAGAGGAAGGATATTGCATTTTATTTTAATGGTAAGAAACTCTATGGTAAAGAGGGCGATACTATCGCAGCAGCACTCTTTGCAAACGGTATAAAGATATTTGGACATCATCCAAAAGATAACTCTCCTCAGGGGATTTTCTGTGCTAACGGACAGTGTGACCAGTGCCGGGTAATAGCCAACGGCAAGGTGGTAAAGTCATGTATGGTGCTTCTTGAAGATGGGATGGATATAAGAAGTCTCGATGGTTTGCCAGAGTTGCCGGAAACCGGTAAAATTGGAGAGTTCGAGCCTATAAAAGAGTACAAGTATACTGTCCTGATTGCAGGTGGTGGGCCAGCAGGACTTGCAGCGGCTAAAGAATTGGGAAAACGTGGGGTTAGAACGTTAATAGTGGACGATAAACATAAACTCGGTGGAAAGCTTGTATTGCAAACTCACAAATTCTTTGGTTCGGTTGAAGCATGTTATGCTGGTACAAGGGGTACAGAGATTGCAGAGATTATGGAGAAGGACATTAGGGAACTTGATAGTGTCGATGTCTGGCTTGGTTCCACTGTTATATGGCCTTTTTCGGATGGGAAAGTAGGGATTTTAAAAGACGGGAAGGAATACGTCCTTGTAGAACCGGATATTTTGCTTGTAGCAACAGGTGCGAGAGAGCGTTTCCTTGCTTTTCCAGGAAATACACTTCCAGGTGTGTATGGAGCAGGTGCACTTCAAACTCTTATAAATAGAGATCTTGTTCGGCCTTCAGAGAAAATTTTTATTATAGGTGGTGGAAATGTAGGACTTATTGCGGCCTATCACGCACTTCAGGCCGGGATTCAGGTTGTTGGGCTCTGCGAAATAATGCCTGAGGTCGGTGGATATGTAGTACATAAAGAAAAACTGCTGAAATTAGGTGTACCTGTGTATACCTCTCATACAGTACTCAAGGCAGAAGGCAAGGAGCATGTGGAGAGAGTCGTCATTGCACGGGTCGATGAGAATTTTAAACCCATAAAGGGTACAGAAAAGACCATTGAGTGTGACACAGTACTTGTGGCTGTGGGACTTGAGCCAATCAATGAATTTGCAGAAAGGGCAAAGGCCTTTGGGTATAAAGTTTTTGTTGCAGGTGACGCGGAAGAGATTGCAGAGGCATCAAGTGCTATTTTCTCCGGACGTATTAGAGGTCTTGAGATACTAAAAGAACTTGGGCTTTATGAAGGTGAAATCCCCGAGGAGTTTTACAAAACTCAGGAAATTTTAAAATCAAGACCAGGTAAAAAATTCTATGAGGTTAAACTTCCTGAGAAGAAAGAGGGTGTTTACCCAGTTATTAACTGTGTTCAGGAAATTCCATGTAATCCCTGTGAAGTTGTCTGTCCAAAAGATGCCATTAAAATAGGTGAGCCAATTACCAATGTTCCAGAGTATGTTGGTGGCTGCATAGGGTGTGAAATCTGTGTTGCGAAATGTCCCGGCCTTGCCATCACTCTTGTTGACTGGAGAAAAGAAGACCCTATTGTCACTGTTCCCTTCGAGTTTGAGCCTGATGAGTACTTCAAGGTAGGGGATATGGTGGAGGTTACAGATAGATTTGGTAACCTCCTTGGAAAGGCAGAGGTTATAAGGATAAGAAGAAGAACGGTTTCAAAGGGAACACATATAGTAAAACTGAAAGCAAGCAGGGGTATAGCAGAAAAGATAGCGGGGATAAGGATTCAAACTCCACCGGAACCCATTGAGCTGCAATTTGATGAGAGTGAATATATTCCAGATGATGCAATTATATGCAGGTGTGAAAGAGTGAAGGCAGGAGAGATAAGAAAACTTATAAGAGAGGGTGTGAGGGACATGAACGAAATCAAAGCCCTAACCCGTGCCGGTATGGGTGCCTGTGGTGGGAAAACCTGCACATCGTTAATAAAACGAATATTCCGTGAAGAGGGAGTTACTGATTTTGAATCCTTTACTAAAAGACCTCTATTTATAGAAGTCCCTGTAAAAGACCTTTCCGGACTGAAGGAGTAAAGGATGAAGAAGTATGATTTTATAATTATTGGAGCAGGGAGCGTAGGAGTGCCTCTCTCCTACTACCTTTCAAAGAGCGGTGCAAAGGTACTTGTGCTTGAAAGAAAAAAGAGTGTTGGTCAGGGGTCAAATAAGGCTGCAATCGGAGGAATAAGGGCTACCCACTCCAATCCTGCGAAAATAATTGTGGGTAAAAAGAGCCTTGAGATTTTTGAAAAATGGCAAAAAGAGCATGAGATAGAATGGTATAAGGGAGGGTACTCCTTTGTTGCCTATGATGAAGAGATTCACAAAAGCCTTAAAAACCTCGTGAGTTTTCAAAAGAGTCTCGGTCTTGATATAGAGTATCTTGAAAGGGATGCACTTGTGGAAAAAATACCTTCTATAAATCCTGAGGGTCTTCTGGGAGGCACCTATTCTCCCGGGGATGGTTCTGCCTCTCCTCTTCTGACAGTTAACTCTTTTTACAGAGAAGCCGTTAAACTTGGTGCAGAGTTTGTCTTTGATAGCGAAGTTGAAGGATTTGATATATTTGATGGGAGTATAAAAGAGGTCAAAACTGCAGAAAATACGTATAGAGGGGATATAGTGGTTAATGCAGCAGGTGGATGGGCAAACAACTTGCAGAATCTCGCAGGAGAAAGTATCCCTGTAAAACCAGATGTGCATGAGGCTGGTATCACAGAACCTGTGAAACATTTTATAAACCCCATGATAGTGGATATAAGGAAAACTTCAGATTCTGCCAATTTCTATTTTTATCAACACAAGACAGGTCAGGTAATTTTCTGTCTTACTCCAAAGGAACCAAGATGGGGATTTAACATAAATGAAACGTCAACATTTCTGCCAATAGCAACCAGAAGAATGATTGAACTTGTTCCAAGACTTAAGAACATCAGGGTAAGGAGAACGTGGGCTGGTATCTATCCGATGACGCCGGATGGTAACCCTGTGGTGGGATTCAGTAAAAAAGTAAAAAATCTTTTTATACTTGGTGGTATGTGTGGACAGGGCTTTATGCTGGGACCGGGCCTTGGATATTACCTCTCCTCTTATTTTGGAGGTGAAAAGAGCGAGGAGATAGATGTTATATTGAAAGAGTTTAATCCCTATCGTTCCTTTGAAAGCACGGAAGTACTCAAATAATGAAGGTTCTTGTTGCTACTACCTCCTATCCCCGAAAGAAAGGGGATACAGCAGGAATATTTGTACACAAACTCGCTAAATCCATTAAAGACAGAGGAGCCGAAGTTTTCGTTATGGCCCCCTCATGCGGAATGGATGATGAAGAAAGAGAGATTGAAGGCATAAAGGTCCACAGGTTCAGGTATTTTTTTATAAAAAAATGGGAAATACTGTTTTGCAGAGGTGGTGGAGCCGTTCCAGCACTCACAAAAAAACCATATTTACATTTGCTGCTCCCTTTCGCACTTTTGTCTTATACCATTTCTATTTTAAAAAGAGCAAAAGATGCAGATGTTATACAGGCTGAGTGGTCTATATCGGGATTTGCATCGATACCTTCAAAAATTTTACTCAGAAAAAAGGTTGTGGTGTCACTTCTTGGTAGTGATATGATGAAGGCGAAAGGTTCACCTGTTTATAGATGGATTACCAGAATTACTTTTAAATTCGCTGATGCTATAACTTCTGTAAGTAAAAGAATGGTTGATGAGGCAATTTCAATAGGCGCAGACCCTGAAAGGGTGAGGTTTATCCCCTATGGAACAGATGAAAAGTTTCTCAATATCACTCCAGCGGAGTTCAAAAAGCCTTACAACCTTTTGTATGTGGGTAATCTCATTCCTCTTAAAAGAGTTCATGTCGCAATTAAGGCTCTTTCAGAACTCCCTGAAGATTTCAGGTTATACATAGTGGGAGATGGACCACAGAGAAAAGAACTAAAAGTACTTGCAAACACTCTTGGGGTTGGGCACAGGGTTTATTTTGAGGGAAGGGTTCCTCATGAAGAAATTCCGTCATATCTTTCGAGGTCTCATGCTTTACTCCTTCTAAGTGAATCTGAAGGAAGACCCAATGTGGTGCTTGAGGCGCTTGCAGCAGGTGTTCCAGTTGTTGCCTCGGATATCCCGGGCAATAGAGAACTCGTTGTCAATTCAGAAAATGGTATCCTTGTGCCTGTAGATGACCATAAGAGTGTCGTAGGGGCCATAATCTCTCTTTTTCAAGATGAAGAAAAATGGAAGGCAATGAGTAAGAGGGCCAAGGAATTCGTAAGAAGAGAGAGGCTTTTATGGAAATTTACAGCAGAGGACCACATAAACCTATATTCTGAACTTTTACGTTAAAAATCGTTTCCGTTTTCAGGAAGTTGCAATTCTTCCAGAACTTCTTCTTCCTCTTTTGATGGAAATAGATACCATTTTGAGCCCAAAATAAAGCCCACGAGACTGCCAAATATGTATCTTAAGGCATGGGTTATAAAAGCATAGGTAAGTCCAAGTTCTTTTGGCAGTCCGTATGCGTAAAATGCAAGGAGTGTCGCATATTCAAATACGCCAAAATACCCAGGACCAGAGGGTATGGAGACACCTATATTCACGGCTACCATTACAAATAAAGCAAGCGACATGGGGCCTCTATATCCTATCGCTTTAAGGAAATAAAAATAACTGTAAAATTCTACTGTCCAGGATAAAATAGAGAGTCCAACAATGTAGACTGTGTTCTTAGCATCTCCAAGGAAATGGAGTGCGGAGATGATTTTTCTAACCTGTTTTGCTATTTTTGAGTTACAGTTCTTGTATCTGTGCTCATGTACTATATAAATTACAAAAAATATAAGCACTGCTAAAAGAATTCCACCTGTCAGGTACAGGATGGCTTCTTTCATGGACTCTGGAACTTCTTTAAATAACCATCTCCCGAGAAACGCCCCGAGTAGTATAACAAGACCATCAAGTATTCTTTCTATAATAAGAGAACTAAGGGCTGTTGTTACAGGTACATTTTCTCTGTGCTTCATCGCCACAGAGCGCCAGAGGTCACCAAGCCTTGCAGGGAGAATATTGTTGCCAAGAATATCTACGAATAAAGCAGCAATGCATGACATCACGGATACTTTTTTCACAGGTTTTAGCATTAATTTCCATCTAAAACCTCTTATAGCGTTGGCTACGAGAAATAAAAGCACACCCCAGAAGGTAAAGTATAGATTGAAGTTTTTTAAAGTGGCCCAGACGTCCTTAAAGTCAATTTCCTTAAAGGTGAAGTATAAAAACACGCCGCTTATCAGAAAACCACCTATCTTTATAATATTTTTCTTTTTTACCTTCATTATGCCCTCGGGTGAGTGTTTTTGTATTTTTCTATTATGCTTTTGAATGATGTGTTGACGTATATGCTTGTGGTGCTTATGGATGAATGTCCCAGAAGTTCCTGAATGATACGAATGTCAGCACCGTTATTCAAAAGGTGTGTAGCGAAGGAATGTCTCAGCGTGTGAGGGTGTACTCCGTATTTCATGGCGATTTTTTCAAAGGTGGAGTTTATTATATACCATACCTCTCTTCTTGAGAGTTTCCTCTTTCGGTTGGAAATAAAGAGGTATTTTAATGTGTCTTTTCTCGTTGAGAGGTAATCTTTTAGCGTTTTCTCAGTTTTTTCTCCAAAGATAACTATTCTTGTCTTTTTCCCTTTTCCCACTACTCTGATTGTTCGTTCACCGAAATCTATGTCCTCAAGGGTTATATTGGACAGTTCAGATGCTCTGAGTCCTGTTGAATAGAAAAGGTCAATTATGGCTTTATTTCTTATCTCAAGTGGTTTTACCGGATGCCACTCATCGAGTATCTTTGCTAACTGGCGCTCTGAGAGAACGTCAGGAAGTCTTTCAGGAAGTTTTGGATTTTTAATGCCTTCTGGTGGGAATTCGTTTATCTTACCGCTATTTATACAGTATCTATAAAAACTCCGTATGGCTGACAGTTTCCTTGATATTGAACGGGGATGCATTGAACCCCTAATAAGAAACTCAATAAAGTTACGTATATCGTTGCGTTTTACTTTTAGTAGGTTACTTTTTCCAAATGTGTATTTTATAAATTCTTTAAATTGAATGAGGTCCTTTTTATAGGAGTTTATCGTATTTTCAGAATAGCCACGTTCACTTCTCAAGTGATTAAGAAAGTCATCTAAAGCATCGTCTCTTTCCACCTGAGTATCTCCTTTATCGCCCGTTCTTTTTTAAATTCTCTTCTTCTCATCCCTTTTAATCTTGAAGGGACACCTCCTAAAAGTCCCATATTTGCGTTCATGGGTTGAAATACTCCACCGCTGCCCTCTGAAATGTACTTAAGGAGTGCCCCGCTCATGGTGTGTTCTGGCAAAGGTATTTGCTTTTTGTCCTTTATCATGTTGTATACGAAAATTGAAGATATAAGTCCTCCCATAATGGCTTCAACATATCCTTCTGTCCCGGAAAGTTGACCTGCGATAAATATATGAGGATACTTTTTTAAATTGAGGGTTCTTGATATAACGCCTGGAGCATTTATGAAGGTGTTCCTGTGTATTTGTCCATACCGTAAGACCTTCGCATTTTCAAGACCTGGTATGAGGTGTATAAGTTTCACTTGCTCGCTTCTTTTGAGCCTTGTCTGAAATCCAACAAGAGAGTACATGGTTTTCTCTTTATTTTCTGCCCGAAGTTGGACTACAGCAAAAGGGGTTTTGCCTGTTTTAGGGTCTTTTAGACCCTTTGGAGAAAGTGGACCGTATACAAGAGTGAGCCTTCCTCGTTTTGCCATCTCCTCTATAGGAAGACACCCCTCGAAATAGGGTATCTCTTTATCAAAATCATGAACTTTGAATGACTCTGCATTCACAATAAAGTTATAAAACCTATCGTACTCTTCCTCTGTCATAGGAGCGTTTAAATATGCATCATTATCAATACCGTGCCTATCCTTAAAATACAGTTTTTCCATATTAAGCGATTCTGCATCCACTATTGGAGAGATAGCATCGTAGAAGTTCAAGAATTCTTCCCCAATGAGTTTTTTAAGATTTTCTGCGAATAAGCCATCGGTAAGCGGACCCGTTGCAATGATAACAGGAGTCAGGTTATCTTCAGGTATTTCCTCGACTCTCTCCCTTCTTACTTCTATGTAAGGGTGAGATTCTATTTCTCTGGTTACGGATTCTGCGAATTTTTCCCTGTCAACTACCAGGGCTTTCCCACCTGAAATTCTGCTTTTTTTTGCCATGTCGAGAAGGATTGAACCCAGTATTTCAATCTCTTTTTTCAAAAGCCCATGGGCATTGGTCTCTTCCTGTGATTTTAAAGAGTTGCTGCACACAAGTTCAGCCAATTTGTCGGTTGTATGAGCAGGGGTTGTATGTGCTGGCCTTTGTTCGTACAGAATGACCTTTATTTTCCTCTCTGCAAGTTGAAGAGCAGCCTCACTGCCAGCAAGTCCACCACCTACAATAATAACCTGTTCCATAGGAATTTAATTATACTCTAAAACTCCCGTCCCGCAATGGTGAATGTGTGATGAAAATGCGGGGCAATGCCCCGCATTTTGTTTATTTTACGACTATAATCTTTTGGATACTACGTGTATTCTCTTTGTTAACTACAAAGTATATCCCTCTTCTTACTGTACTTTGCTCTGATAGTTTTTTGCCGGATATATCAAACACTGTGTACTCTTTATTGTCTCTCAAATAAATGTTGTGAAAGTCTTTTGCCCGCATTATCTTACCTCTATACGTTTTCTCTGAGTTTTCCTGAGTATGCTCTGTAATGATGGTAACCACATATACAGAGTTTGTATCTCCAGGCGTTCCATAATCAGGTACCTTTCCTCCTGAACCTGATGCAGCCCAGTTTGTAGGGTCATTATTGTCAATATTTGGGTCTTTTAATTCCAATGATGGGCCTCCTCCGTCAGGAGTTGTGGGCCATGGTGATGCATCGTCGTACAACACACTGTCCACGGTATTTCCTGCCGCATCAACCAGTTTTACCCACTCACCACTGTTTGAAAGTTGAACACTGTCTGCAATGTTTATGAGTATCTCATCTCCGTCAGTAAGATATGGCTGATAATCCGGTTTTGAAAGAAGGGAGTTAGTATCGCGTGCGAAGACAACAAAATAGTAAGGTGGTACTTTCGTTCCATTTGGCATGTGCGCTTCTCCTTCTCCATCGGTCAGATACCACCCGCTCATATCTACAGTATCAGGGGTCGCATTCCATACTTCCGTATATTCGTATAAACTATCATCACCCCATGTGGTCGAGGGATTATACATTATTTCATTTATGATAACACCGGCGTTGAGTTGGTATTGAGAACTTTTGACAGTGTATGAAATGGTATCTGACACACTCCTTGCTCCCGAATCGTCTATTGCTACAACAAAATATGAAATATTTGTGCCTGCAGAATAGGTACCAATGTCGTAGTGAAAAGTGTCAGTAGAGATTGCAAAATGAAATGATGCCGTATACGTTCCACCATTAACTGATACATAAATAGAGTCGGTGACAAGTTCGTGGTCATCAGTAATTATGGCATGTGCTATTACAGAGTCTGTATCTGTAGGGAATGAAGGTTCATGCCAGACATTTGAAATTAAAGGTGGCTGGTTAGCGGTATGGTTGTATACTATATACGAGAAGGTATCTGATACGGTTCTTGCCCCCGAATCATCAATTGCTATTATATAGTAGTAAACTGTATCATCATAATTCTGTGGCATAATTTCAAAGTACGATGTGTCGTTACTCCTTGTGAGATGAAATATTGCTGTAAATGTTCCACTATTTATGGCATAGTAAAGAGAGTCTGTGGTTACTATATTGTCATCAGTTATTAAAGCAGATACTTTCACTGTATCTGTATCTGTTACCATAGTTGGGGTTTGTATTATGGTATCTATTAAAGGAGGAGTATTGGTTACTTGCTTTTGGATAAGCCATAAACATATATTTAATGTAACGGTGGAGTCTTTGTACGTATACCACCCGTCATATAAATTATCGCCTGGATCCCCAGTACCGTCATCTACAGGGGAAGAATCACCAAATCCTGCTATTTTCCCGTTGCCATATGTTCCTGTAAAAACTATAACATTAGAATTGCTTCCTTGAGTTTCAGCGTTTTCCCATATATGTCCACGGAGAGATGGATTTGTGTTAGTATTTAAAGTAATTACTGTGCCTCCCCAATAACCGAAAGTATCCACTATTCCTGCTGGTCCATTAATGATTGAATCATTGGGATCGGTATTTACGTTGGTTATTGTCTCGCTTATGTAATTATTAGCATCTCCTGTCGTGTCAAAGTGTACTCCGAATATATCTTCAAATGCTGCGTTAAAAACGCGTGGAGAATCCCAGCCGTCATTGTCTCTGTCTGAAGCGTTGTGGTCAGAAATCATAAAAAATCCGCCCCCATTTTGTACAAAATCTGTGATTGCCTGAATTTCAGATGCGCTGAGTGGATTCTGTGGCTCTACCATCACAAATACATCAAAATTTGAAAGGTCCATGGGGCTGGATGTTCCATAGGTAATTGCACTATCCGGTGGAAGGGTTACAACCTCATGTCCTAACTTATACAAAGCGTAACCCCACGATGAAATCGCTCTGTCCCAGTCGGTTGCTGAGGTTGGATTTTGCGGTTGTGGATAAGGATAATCACTATCTATAATCCAGTCAGCATTTCCGGCTGTTTCATTTTTTGTATAATCAAACAAAAAACGTGCAGCCATAAGGCTTTGTGCTATTAGAGTGATTAGTATTATCTTGAATACATATTGCCTCATAATACCTCCTATTTTGTCAAAGCCTTTAATTATACTGTTTAGGATTGTCCTGTGTCAATAGTATTTTATAACTCCACTTTTCATGGGATTTTTGTAAAAGTATGTTCTCCAGATTGTGATAAAATGTGACGGATTTTCGACACACTTTTGCAGGTTTATGCTGTTTTTATACTTTGATGTATAATCTCTTTATTCAAAGGAGGTTCCATAAATGGAAAATACAGCAATAGTAACCGGTGCATCGAGAGGAATAGGGCTTAAAATAGCAGAATACCTTGCAAGAGATGGTTATAACGTATTACTTGTTGCAAGAAATGAGGAAAAGTTGAAAGAAAACGCTGATAAAATCGCATCCAGGTATGATGTGGAAACCATGTACTTTGCCATGGATCTTTCTCTAAAAGAGGATTTTGATAATCTCTCTCAGTTTATCAGGGAGAATATAAAGTCCATCAGTGTTCTTGTTAACAATGCAGGAATTACTAAAGATACCCTCTTTATGAGGATGAAAGAAAAAGACTACAGAAGTGTCATAGAGGTGAATCTTCTTGGTGTTTTTAATATGACTTCCATTGTTCTACCCTATATGCTTAAAGAAAGAAAGGGGGTTATCGTTAATATATCATCTGTTGTGGGTATTACGGGAAATGCTGGACAAACAAACTATGCGGCTTCCAAAGCAGGTATTATTGGATTTACGAAATCTCTTGCGAAGGAGGTCGGAGCAAGGGGTATTAGAGTTGTTGCAGTAGCCCCGGGTTTTATTGAAACCGATATGACATCGTCTTTAAGTGACAGGATAAAAGAGGAGTATCTCTCGCGGATTCCTTTAAGAAGGTTCGGCAAGCCAGAGGATGTGGCAGAAGTCGTGTCTTTTTTATGCAGAGATGCTGCCTCTTACATTACAGGACAGGTTATAGTCGTTGATGGCGGGATGATTTAAAATTTCACTGTTGCTGTAAGTTGCCATCTTGCCGGTTGTTTTCGCAAAAATACCCCATTTAATGTGATGATGTTAAGAAGGGTGTTAACTTTGAACTTATATGAGATGCCTACATTGAGATAGGTGGAGAAGGGTATCTTTGTACTGCTTGTATATGAGGTGGTTACGTTCGCAGTGTATTTACTTATGGATAGGTTGAAGCGATTTTTAAAGGTATAAAAGTTTTTTTCAAATGGCTGGAAACTCCCATACTGAATTTCTGTTGCGTTGTGCACTTTTTTTCTCTTAAGCAAAAGAGATATCCCGTATACTTTCTTTTCAAAACCTAATAGGTCATCTTTCTGATGTTCGTAACTTGCTCCTGGACTCATGATTTTGTCAGTGAATGTAAATAAGTGGAGTTGTACATGCCAGAGGCCAACTTTATTCATATCAGTTAATATATTCTGTGATGTGAAAGAGGAACCGAAACGAGTCCCATATATAAATGGAGATGAAAAGGATGTACTCATGTTTAATCTCTTTTCGTTTTCTGTATTCTCGATTTTAAGATTTGCGGTGATGGAGTACCTTGCGTGAGTGAAATAAAATTCAGTTGATGTAATGTTTTTATAGGTTAAATCTCCTGAGATTGCCGGGATTATTATCCTTGTAAACTCACCAAATTCAGAAGGCAGCATTCTGCCAGATGCAGAGTCATACATAAAGGCCCCGGAGGGTGTTTTGATATAACGTTCTATATATAAGTTGTCCATATCAAGCATGCGCCCAAGTTGGAAATTTAAATGTCCCGCATTAAATCTCAGAGTGTTTAACATATTATAGGTAAAAAATGAAGGGGTTTTCATTATTTCAAAGTGGAAGTCACTTAATTTGCTATGAACATTGTGCTTTATAAATATTCCATAGTTTATTTTCACAGAATCTTTGCCTGCGAAAGCGTATATATAAGGAAAATTGAACGAGTTTACCTCAAGGCCAATAGTTTTTTCGTGAAACCTGTTATAATAAAGCGAAAGGGAAAGGTAAGCGTGTTTGTACAAAAGAATGGTCTCTTTAAGTTTTTTCTCCCCCGTTAATCTCAGTTTTATAGAGTTAAAACTTATGGTAGTATTCCAGTGAGGTAGACTGTCCATGGTGCTGTGCAAAGTAAGGTATTTTCTGTCGCTTCCTATGGTAAGGTCTGCGAACTTTTCATTCTCCAGTTTCTCTCTGTACGATTGTAGAGACTGATTATAGGTGGGGTAGGGTAGATACACGGTTCCATCTGTTTTTCTCATGCCAGCCTCAACTTGAAAGAGTTTTTTTCGTATTCCTGCAGAAATTTCTATCCCTTTTCCCCTTTCTGTTATCTCTGAATTGCCTTTTTCAGATTGAGTATAGGTTGTTTTCAGAAATATGTCCTTTCCCCCTTTTATCGAAATTTTATTGAAATTAATTGAAGGTGAAACATTTTCTCTCTCAGGTGTATAGTGTCCACTGCCTTTTCCTACAAAAACATAGTAATCACCCTCCTTTACATATTCATAGGCCCCATTTATTGTATCCAGTTGGAAATACACCATGTAATGCCCTTTCCCCTTTCCCACATACACAAAAATACTGTCCTGTTTCTCGTAATCTCCCCCGCCTTGCGGATAAAATACGCCTCCCAGTGAATCGGGTATCATCTGTTTTACTCTGTTTTCCCTGTAAACCATTGCATTTGCCTTTAAAAATTTCTTTGAGAGACCTCCCTCTAAATTATAAACCATTAAAGGGGAAAAAGGGGTGTGATACTGGTAGGTAACAAGGAGTCTGTGCTCTATTCCTGAATCTTTTATGTAAAGGAATAGTATACCACGAGTATAATCGAGCCTGTACTGGGTTTTGTCAAGGATTTTCCCGTCTATGAATACATTCTCGCTCCCTTCGATGATTGGGATCTCTTTCCGGGTTATTTTTATGGGAATAGAGTAAGGAGGTTTTACAATAGTATCAAACGTTTCCATGACGCCATTTTTCTCACCAACTCCACCTCTTATTGTGAATGTGCTGTGTGTGAAACCGAAATACCCTCCATCGAGTTTATTACCATAAAGTGAATATCTTCCAAGTAAAAAGGAATCCCTTTTCCTTTTAATGGTCAAATAGGCTGTATTTGCGTCTTTTAAACTTATGGTGTAAACATCATTTAAAGGTGAGAATTTGTTATCGTAGAGAAAGCCGCTTATTACCCATCCTCCTTGAGTCCTGCCACTTATATGAATGTTTGTTGACTGAAATATATCACCGTTTTTGCCTGTTCCCTGTGCATAAAATGCTTTTTCTCCCTCTACCAGAATATCCGTGTTAAAATGTGCAGTGTCTGCTCTGAGCGTTTTCGAAGAATCTGGAGAATTTACTATTCTCGGGTTCTCAAACCATATTCCAAAAAGCAACCATAAAATCATTTTCTACGGAATCTAATAAGCAACATGGCTCCTAAAACACTTACCAGAAATATAGAGACGAAGTATAAAAGTGAGGTTGCCATTGCTGCTTCTTTCCCAATGTACTTACTGAACAGGAATACGAATCCTCCTTCTCGCATTCCAAATCCAGATACTGTCACAGGAATCATGCTCAAAAAGTTAATGAAAGGTACAAATAGTATGGTCCTTATAAGTCCCGCATGTTCTCTTATGGAGATAGTTATGAAATAAACATCCAGAGAGTATAAAAGCTGTATCAAAAAAGAATAAAACAGTGCCATGGTTATAATTTTCTTACTTCTGAATGAGTGTAGAAACTCATAGATATGGTAGAGATGTTCTCCCATTGGCAGTTTTTGCAGAATAGAAAAGACAAAGGCGGTTCTTTTTGAAAAGAGCATGAAAAAAAATAGTATTTGAAGTAAAAGTGCAACAATCACTATCTTTGCGTATTTTCCTGTATCCTGAAGGCTGTACAGGAGTCCTAAAAACACATAAATATTTATTGCAAGGAAACCAAACACCCTGTCCATAAAGGTGGATGAAAGTTTCTCTTTTATTTTGTCTTTCCCTAAGAACATAAGTCTTGCCACGTCAAGCCCACCAGAAGGGAGAAAATTCGCAAGAAACAGGGATTTTAGGTAGTGTGAAAACAGAGTTAAAAGCGGTACATTAATACCAAGATTTGATAAAAATAGTCTCCATCTCATACTTGATAAGAATATACCTGCAAGATACATAAAAGATGCAAGAGCAAAATACCAGAGATTTACGCGAGAAAAGATAGTTATAAGTCCTTTAACATTGACTTTTTTAAACAGAATATAGAGTAGGATGATAGTAACGACAATTTTGCCAGTTTCAAGTAATATCTTTTTGGTCTTCATATAAATGCTCCTTTGTAAGTGAAGTAATAATGTCCACTGTCTTTTTGCCTATTTTGAATGTTGCTATACTCTCAAAATCTCTGACAGTAAGAAAGAAAAGTTCTTTTATTACTCCACTCTCAACTTTTATACTATCTGAATACAGAGGGGCACATTTGTCACACAGAGGACCTCCAGCCTCCGGGCTTATATATTTTACTGTTTTACTTCCGCATTTTACACAGGTGGTAATTCTCGGTAAAACTCCTTCAAGGTGAAGGATTTTAAGCAGCGCTCCATAGTAAAGTTCTCTATTACACTGTTCTTTTTTATGAGATACTCTCAATAGTCCCTCATATAGAGCAAATATTGATTTTGCAGTGTCAAGGGTTGCCATTTTAAATATGATTTTTCCCAATTCAGCACACCTTCTTACACTTTCGTAGTCTTTTATAAAACCCGAGTAACTCGCTATGAGCCGTGCATCCCTTATTGTATGTACCTCCCTTGTGTCTTTAAGAAAGAACTGAACAAGAGAAACGGAAAAAATATCTATTTCCCCGCGTATTTTCGATTTGGGTCTTTTATATCCTTTGGCAAGAAGAGAGACCGCTCCTATATCCTCTGATATACCTTGAAAGATAATGGAGGAGTCCATAAAGGGAATGGATTTTGTTGGAATAAAACGTGTCTTTATAAGTCCTCTCAATAAGATAACCTCCCCTGGATTCTAAGGCGGAGAAGATTCTGGTCAGCGTTTTTTATGTAGTATGTAGCAATTCTAAAGCCTTTATAGGAAAATCTATATCCTATTTTTAATCGGTTTTTAATTGATCCAAGAAAATATCCGTCTTTTACATCGTCAAGGAAAATATACTCCTCATCTCCCTGGGAAATAATGTAACTTATGGATAAACCATAGATTCCCATAGAATATCTGAGAAGGTAAGAAGGAGACCCTATTGTTTTTACAATAGAAAAATAGGTGTAGTTTCTGCCGTATTTACCTGTACTCAGATATATTCTGGTCTTGTCATAGTAAGTTTTTTTGAGACCTATATTGAAGAAAGCATGTTTCTGTAAGAGGTGAAAATGGAGCGTTGTTGAAAGACGCATGAATCCCCTGTAAGTGTGTTTGTATGAAGCGTATGTTTTGATGGATGTATATTTACTGATTGTGTATCTTGAGTATATATGCCCCCCATAGATTCTGTAATCAGTGTATTTTGAGTAAATATCGAAGAAGGTGGTGTTTCTGCCCCTGTTTTCACCGGTTGAAAAGTAGAATACAGGGTTATTGTTAAATTGACCTGCCTCAATGTATAATCCTTTATGGACTAAAGAGAAGGTATATGCACTTTTTATTGATGATGTTCCATTTATGAACATGAGAGCAAACGGACCATAGTAAATTTTAAACAGGTTTTTATGAGGGGTGTGGAAAAGGAGAATGTGTTTTGCAGTAAGGCCAAAATTATAGGTCGTATCCCTTTTTAGGCCGTCCTTTCTACGTATCACTCCATAATATTCAGTAAGTCCACCCCTGAAGACAGGGAATATATATCCCTGGTAGATAGAGAAGTAACGGGTATGGACCGCATTCATGAAAAGGGTTTTATTTTCGTACTTCCATATAGAAGCCACAGGCATGTCTTTTAAAAACACGCTTACTCTGTAAGACACTGATGTATCCATGGTTAGCGATGCGTATAGAGTATGCGTGTGGTTAAAGTAAAAAACGTTGCCTAAATAGGCAGTCTCAAAGGGGAGAAGGCCTATTCTGTTTGACAGATCCTCTATAGATTTAAAGGGCTTTTTTTTACGTTCTATCATGATTAAACCAATTTCCCTGTCTGAAAGGAATGGTATCTGGGAAAGAGCCTCATAGGATGCCGTGTTGGGATTTAAAATTCGAATAAAATCAAAGGAGATATCAAGAGAGTCTGTTATGTAGCCTGAGTGAGAAAAAATAGAATAAGCCAATAATAGTCTTAGCATCTTCTATGTTCCCCTCTTTGAGCATCTTATATGCATCATCCACTGTAAGTTTAACCACCTTTAAAAATTCGTCTTTATCCTCCGGTAATTTTGATCGTCGCAGGTTCTCGGCAATGTAAAGGTACATGTATTCGGTGGAGTAACCCGGCACTGTGTAAAATCTTGCCACAGGAATTAGCGTTTCTGGGAAAAAGCCCACCTCCTCCTGGAGTTCTCTTCTTGCGCATTCTGCAGGGTCTTCATTTTTCTCAAGTTTCCCTGCTGGCAATTCAAGTAACTCTTTACCGGCAGGATGTCTGTACTGTTCTACAAAATATATGTGTTCACCATCAAATGGAAGTATAGTCACAGCCCCGGGATAAGAGACATACTCTCTTACGAAATTGTGGCTGTTATGCTGTAGAGTATCTTTTATTAGATCAAATATTTTGCCTTTATAAAGTATTTCGCTTTTTATAATTTTCATGGAAGCTCAAAGTTCTCTATATCCTGGAGGGTGTCAACGTTCACGACAGTTACATCACGGTTAATCCTTTTTATAAGGCCTGATAGAACCCTTTTAGGACCTATCTCCACAAATGTGTCAATTTTGAGTTTCTCTATGGCGTACTGTATGGAGTCTACCCACCTTACGGGACCTGTAAGTTGCTTTACAAGGTCCTCTTTTAATTTATCACCAAACAGAACACTTCTTGCCTCAATGTTGGGTATTACAGGAACAGTGGGATCGTGAAAGGTAAAGTTATCAAGATAGGCTTTAAATTCCTGCTGTGCCTCAAACATGAATTTGGAATGAAACGCACCAGAGACATTTAATCTTATAACCTTTCTTGCACCGAGTTCCTTGAAATGTTTCTCAGCCTTTTCGAGGGCCCATAGGCTTCCTGATACCACTATCTGTTTGGGTTCATTGTAATTAGCAATGGTCAATTCACCCATATAATTTTTAATTACTTCATCTATTTTTTCTTTTTCAAGCCCAATTACGGCTGTCATACCACCGTTTTTAGCCTGGGACATTAAATCTGCCCTTTTGTTTACAATGCTTATTCCATCTCTGAATGAGTAAACGTCTGCTGCTGCAAGGGCAGTAAGTTCGCCAAGGCTGTGCCCTGCCACAGCATGATATTTGAGATGATTGTGCTCATTAAGCAGTTTAAAAACCACGTATGAGTGAACAAATATTGCAGGCTGTGTAAAGGTTGTATCATTGAGTTTCTCTTCTGGTCCATTTTCCATTACGTATCTTAAGGGTTTGCCTGTTATTTCCTCTGCCTCTTTGACAAGTTCTATTGCCTCATAGCTTTCCTTTAGAATATCTTTCATCATTCCTACATATTGTGACCCCTGCCCGGGGAAGACCAGCATTATTTTTTTCATAGCCATTCCTCCATCAAAAAACCGTTTAAATATCTACTCTCCGGAAAGGAGAGGATTTCAGGATGGTCATAATCCTGGGTAAACTCTTTAAGCAGTCTAAACTGTCTGGCATTTAAATCAAAAACGCTTTTTAGCACTTCCAAAAGGTCGTCCCTTTTTATATACGAAGAGCAGGAAAAAATTGCAATTTTTCCACCAGTTTTGAGGTATTTAAGAGCCATATCAACGAGGTTATAGTATGCTTTAAGGCCTTTTTCTCTGGTTTTTCTTGAACGAGCAAAGGACGGTGGGTCTAAAATAATCAGGTCAAACTTTATCTGGGATGAGGCGAACTCGTCAAGGAATTTAAAAGCATCTTCTTCAAACGGCACAACCCGTTTCTCCTTAAATCCATTCAATTTGAGATTTTCAAAAAGTATGCTAAGGGCATTTTTCTGTGAGTCCACCACATAAACTCTTTTTGCCCTTCCTCTCAAAAGGTGCATGGTAAACCCACCCTGATAGGAGAAAAGTTCAAGTACATCTTTCTCCTTTGCAAATGGTTCCATGAGGAGCCAGTTTTGTTTCTGGTCAAGGAAGAGTCCGGTTTTCTGCCCTCCCTCAACGTCAACCATGAAAGAAAGCCCATTTATATTGACAACAAGATTCTCCGGGAGTTCTCCTAATAGTATACCTTTTTCCTCAGGTATTCCCTCTTCTCTTGCTGAGTGTTTTGTATTCTTCTCATATATGAATTCTGGGTCAAACAGGTCATAAAGAGCATCTGTGACGAGTTTTTTTCTTTTATACATACCAAAGGAGGAAAACTGAATCACAAATCCCTTGGCGTATTTGTCCACGATAAGACCCGGCAACATATCACTTTCTCCAAAAACGAGCCTGTATGCGTCTTCTTCAAATCCTTTTGTTTTTATTCTCTTTTCATGTGCTTTAAATATTCTTTCTTTTATTTCGGCATAACCGAGTGGTTCTTTTTTACGGGAGTAGAAACGAAGCACAATGTCCGAATCAGGATTGTAAAGAGCAGAACCTAAAAACTTTCCTCTTCTATTGTAAACAAGGACATTATCACCCTTTTCCGCATCAGATGTATCCAGTATATTGCCAGAAAATATCCATGGGTGATTACCATATCTTGAAACAGGTCCCTTTACCTTTACCCTTTTCATATTAAAATTTTACTCCAATCTCATAAGACCTGCAAGCAATGTTCCATACATTGAGGCTCGTATGAACAGTTGGTGATACAATTAATTATAGAGCGAATTCTGGAGTGATCTATCCCCTGGGTATTTACTATCTTTTTGAGTCTTGCAACATACCTCAGTTTTAAATTGTCTTTTATTATTGACAGTGCAAGTATCTCTTTTTCCTGAAATTCTTTAAGTATTCTCTGATAGAGCGCGGAGTCCTCTCTTTTCTCAAGGGCAATGGAAAGAATTTTTTTCTCTTTTCTTGTGAGTGGCCAGGTTACAAGGCGGTCTTTCATAAGAGGGATGAAGAAGAAAATCCATATGTCTTTATTGTGAGGGAGGATACCATCAAGGTTGCTAAAAGCTGTGTAGTGTCTGTTTGTGAGAGATATATCCAGGATAGAAAACCTTGCCATTTCCTTTATTATTTCTGTTCGAGTATATTCCTCCGCTATTTTTTTGAGTTCATTAATTATCCTCTGTTTTGAGAGTAATTCCACAAACTTAAGGCTTTTTTCGATTTCTTTTAACGTAAGGGCATCATAGTTTAACCCCATTCTGGCTTTGTATCTTATACCTCTGAATATACGCGTGGGGTCATCCCTAAAACTTCCTTTATAGTTTACTCTCAAAACCCTGTTTTTTAAATCCCAGAGGCCATTTTTGGGGTCAATAATTTGTAGTGTTTTGGGGTCAAGGTAGAGGCTGTTTATTGTAAAGTCTCTTCTATGAATGTCTTCCTCTATTGAGAAGGCAGGGCTGACATGTGGAAGTGTGGCAGGTTCAGGATAACGTTCTCTTCTGAAATGGGCAAGGTTTATGACAAAACCGGTTTCCGTGACATAATTGATTGTAAAAAAGCGCGTTGTCTGGAAGTTTTTTATACTGTATGTGTTTTCAATGAGTCTCTGGACAGAGTGAATAGGTCCACAGAATGCTATATCAGCGTCTTTTGGATGTTCACCCAGAATTATATCTCTGGGTATTCCTCCCACAAAAAACGTGTTTTCAGGAAGGTCTTTAAGTCCATAAAATAGAGGGTGAATGTAGGATGGCAGGCTCAAATAGAGCCTGCCAGAGGAGATTCTCACATTCAGGATTCTGTATCAATTAAAAATAAAACCTGATTGTATTCAACTGGCTGTGCATTCTCCACGAGTATGTCAACCACCTTACCATCCACATCTGACTCAATTTCATTCATAACTTTCATGGCTTCAACAATGCAAAGCACCTGCCCTTTCTTTACATGGTCACCTTTCTCAACAAAGGGTGGGGCTCCAGGTGAGGGGGCTCTATAGAATGTGCCAACTATGGGAGAACGGATTTCATGATATTTTTTTCCACTTTGCTGTGTTTTCTTCTCAGTTGTATCTTTTTGGGTTTCCTCAACTTTTGAAGGCCCCGTAACCGGTTCACGGGTAACATATTCATACTGTCCAAGGGGAATAGGTGCATGTTTGAATACTATTCTTATCCGGGAAAACAGGGAGCGGTATTCTATTTCATCTACCCCGTTTTCCTTTCCTATTTTCACAAGTTCTTTTATCTTTTTGAGATTCATAACTATTTAACCCTTTCTATATATTTGTCTGACCGGGTGTCTATTTTGATCTTGTCCCCAACCTGAATAAAAAGAGGTACCTGTATTACTTTGCCCGTTTCCAGTTTGGCCGGTTTTGAACCTCCTGAGGCAGTATCCCCTTTAAGACCCGGGTCTGTTTCCACTACCTCAAGTTCCACAAATGTTGGAGGTTCAACATTGATTGGCATACCTTCTGCGTAAAGAATCATAACTTCCATACCTTCTTTGATATAGCCTAAGATATGGTCGATCTGGTTTTTCTTAAAGAGTATATCCTCATAGGTCTCTGAATCGAGAAAATGGTAGTTGTCCCCCTCTATGTAAGAAAATGTTGCTGGTCTTCTTTCAATATGCACCTCTTCTATCTCTGAGTCGTCTTTAAAACTTACGTCTTTAGTCAGTCCAGTAGTTGCATTTTTGAGTTTAAGTCTGAGAGTGGCTCCACCACGACCCATATGTGTATGGGAAAAATCAACGATAAAGTAGATTTCACCATTGTAGCGTATGGCCATTCCTTTTCTTACATCAGGCATACATACCTCCTTGTTTGTTAAAGTTCAATAAGTTCTTTAGGACTATTTGTAATAATTTCGTATCCATCTTTCTTTACGAGGACCATGTCCTCTATTCTAACTCCAAATCTGTCTTTTAGATATATACCCGGTTCAATGGTTATCACCATTCCTTCTTTGAGGATTATTTCTGATTTTGAGTTAACAGGAGGTGATTCATGAACATCAATGCCCACACCATGTCCAAGTCCATGTGTGAAGAACTCACCATATCCTGCCTCTTTAATAATATCCCTTGCTATTTTGTCAATATCCTTTGCTTTTTCCCCCTCTTTAACATTTTCTTCCGCTTTTTTCTGGGCATTGAGCACAGTGGTATATACCTTTTTAAATTCATCGTCTGCCTTTCCAATAAAAATTGTTCTCGTCATATCTGAGGCATATCCGTTGTAATATACGCCAAAATCCATAAGGAGATTTGAATTGTTTCTGATTAAAACATTTCTTGGCCTGGCGTGTGGAATGGCTGAATTCTCCCTTGTGGCAACGATAGTTTTAAAAGAATAGCCCTCAGCACCCATCTTTTTCATCTGATACTCCATTTCCGCAGCAAGGTCCAGTTCTGTTAGTCTATCAGGTTTCAGATTGTCCAGAACATACTGGAATATGTCATCAGTGATTTTCTGTGCTTTCTTAATGAAATCGAGCTCAGACTCATCCTTTTGTGCTCTCAGTCTCTCTACAAGATTGGTTATCTGCCGTATTCTGGAGTTGTTCTTACAATAAAGCAGGTTAAACATGTGTAGGGATATGCTCTCTTCTATGCCCATGCTTTTTGAATTTTTTAAATCTTGTGCGACTAAGGAAGCAAGGTCTTTCCCTTCAAGTATTTTTACCTCGACGCTCTTATGGATTTGAGTTTCTGCTTCTATTTTAAAGAGTGGGTATGTATAAAGGAAAGCATTACTCTCTGTAATGAGTAAATATGCTGAATCTCCTCTATAGCCTGTGAGATAGTAAATGTTGGAGGGGTTCAATGTGAAATACGCATCAAGCCTCTCCTCTTTCATTATGTCCCTGAATTTATTTAATCTAATCTCATACATGTTTTAAAGTCCCTCCATTTCCTTTGAAAGTTTAGAAAGGTTCTGCTTTCGTGGTTTATCTTTAAAAATCTCTCTTTTGAGTTTCATGTATTCTTCCCATAATTCAGGTTTTAAAGGAAAAAGAAGAAGGGCCGCTCTTCTTAAGTAGGGAAGTGCTGCTTTCTTATTACGGGATAAAAATTCCTTATATCGCGCCTCAAATATCGGTCCAATGAAATCGCTGTTTATTTCATTATCTTTACCTTTCTTCCACATATTTTTTCCTGAGTGCATTAATTTCGCCCTGTATTATATGAAAATCTTTAACTTCTATATTCTGAAGGATATTGCTCATATCTTCAAATAATTGTAGGTATACTTTGAGTTCATCTTCAGGGATATGGGAAAGCACATAGTCTCGTGGAGTCATATTTTGAGGTTTCCCTATCCCTATTTTCAATCTCCAGAACTCCTCACTCTCTATGTTATAGATAATTGATTCTATTCCTCTGTGTCCTCCACTTGAGCCTCCAAATTTCATTTTTACGGAAAATTTGGGCATATCAAGGTCATCATGAACCACAATAAGATTTTCGTAGGGTACCTCTAAGTATTTCTCGTAAAACTCCTTTATGGCTATTCCTGAGAGATTCATAAATGTGGTTGGTTTTAAAAAATAGATTTCGTTATATGAAGCGATATAGAATTTACCCCTTCCTGGTAAAAAGTTGACCCCAAGTCTTCTGGTATGAAAATCTAAAAATAAAAAGCCGAGATTGTGAAATGTATGGGAATAAGCGGGACCCGGATTCCCGAGTCCCACAATGAGAAAATTATTCTGTTTCTTTTTCACCCTCTTCCTGTTCAGGGGCTTCTTCTGTACCTTCCTCTGGTGTTACCTCTTCTTTCCTGCCGTGGTGAATTACACAGATAATTTCTTCAGGGTCTTCAAGGACTTCAACATCTTCTATCTTAATGTCTTCGACCTTTATCATATCTCCTATACCAAGGGACTCAATGTTAAATTCAATATGTGGCGGTAATTTGGAGGGAACTGCTCTCACCTGAACCTCTTTCAGATTTTGCTCAAGTACTCCACCTTCTTTCACGCCCTTTGGTGTTCCAATAAGAACAAGCGGAACGCTTGCAACGATTTTTTCACCTTCGTGTACTATCTGGAAGTCTATGTGCTCAAGTTTTCCGTAAACAGGGTCTCTTTGTACATCCTTTACGATAACTTTTTTATCTTTGTTCCCCTCTATTTTCAGAGTTAATATGACATTTTCGCCGTGTGATTTTCTGAAAAACGTTTCAAATGCATGTGCCTCTACCATGAGCATGGTGTTTGCCTCTCCCTTCCCATACATAATTGCCGGGACCCAGCCGTCTCTTCTTAATTTTTTTGCATACTCCTTTCCCTTTTTCTCACGCGGTTTTGCAGTTAAAATGTATTCCATGAGAATATACCTCCTCTCTCAAATCTTTAAGTTGTAATATTTTAAGTGCTTTATTTCAGTCGGTCAAACTATTTCCTCCAAAATGCGTGCTCTTTTTGAATATCGTTACCTCTCCAGTATAATAGATAAGGCTATGAATAGAGGATATGTAGATATTGTGCTTGGACTTCAGTGGGGAGATGAGGGGAAGGGGCGAGTTGTTCACTATCTTTCCAGAGACTACGAACTTGTGGTTAGATTTCAGGGTGGAGCGAATGCAGGACATACGGTCTATATAAACGGAGAAAAATATGTTCTTCACCTTGTTCCAACGGGAATATTGCATAATGGCGTAAAGGTAGCAATAGGACCTGGAGTTGTTCTTGACCCGGAGGTTTTGAGCGAAGAGATACAGTTTTTAAGGGGAGCAGGGATTGATGTGGATGGCAGGCTATTTATTGACCCCAGGACCCCTATTGTGTTTCCCTTTCACAAAAGGGAAGATGCACTTTTTGAGGAAAAAGGTGGCATAGGAAGTACAAAGAGGGGCATAGCACCTGCTTACAGGGACCTTTATCAGAGATTTGCTGTTCGGGTGGGTGATATTCTGGACGAAAGTCAACTTGATAAGATGGTTAGAAAGCAACTGGAATTCAATAATATAATTCTGAGGCACTTTGGCGAGAGGGAATTGAATGTAAGCGATGTAAAAGATTGGGTTTTAAGTTATAAAAATATCATTGAGCCCGCTATTTTGGATGTCTCGTTGCTAATAAGGGAGCATGTGCTTCAGGGTAAAAGGGTCCTTCTTGAAGGAGCACAGGGAACACTGCTTGATATATTTTTTGGTAACTACCCATATGTCACATCTTCTCATACAATAGCCGGCGGGGCGCTTGTAGGAGCAGGTTTCGGAAAAGATGTTATAAGAAGAGTGTATGGAGTGTTTAAGGCCTATGTTACCAGAGTCGGCAAGGGACCTTTCCCAACTGAATTAAAAGATGATACAGGAGAGGAAATAGCAAGTAAAGGAGAGGAGTTTGGCGCAACCACGGGAAGAAAGAGGAGGGTAGGCTGGCTTGATATACCATTATTGAAATACGCTATCTGGATTTCAGGAGTAACCCATCCTGTTATGACCAAACTGGATGTACTTGAAGGCTTTAGAGAAGTCAAACTTGCGGTCTCTTACAGACTGGATGGTGAGTTTTATGACATGATTACTCCTGCCAGCTTGAGTCTTGAACGGGTAGAGCCGGTTTATGAGAGTTATGGGCCTTTTGAGGGTATTAAGAATGCAGAAAGTCGTGATGCTTTTGGAGAAGGGGTAAAGGAGTATATCAAAAGGATAGAAAATTTAATTGAGATGCCTATAAGCAGCATATCAAAGGGGAAAGAAAACGATTTAATTTAAAATGCCTGCCAATTTAACACCACAATATCTCGCCGCTGAAGAGGAGTATAGAAAAGCACGGACAATAGAAGAAAAAATTGCTGCCCTGCGGAAGATGTGGGCATATTTGCCCAAACATAAGGGGACTGACAAACTTCAGGCAGATATAAAGGCAAAACTATCAAGGCTAAAAAAGGAACTTGAGCAGGAGAAGAAGTCCGGCAAAAAGCGAACAGGCTTTTATGTTAGAAAAGAGGGAGCAGGCCAGGTTGTACTTGTAGGACCACCTAATACAGGCAAATCATCTCTTTTAAAATCCCTCACAGGTAAGGAAGTTCAAATTGCAGAATATCCATTTACCACGCAGATGCCGGATGTTGCCATGATGCCCTATGAGGATATTCAGATACAGATTGTAGACCTACCACCTATTACAAAAGAGAGGTTTGTTTACTGGCAGATTGATATAATAAGAGGTGCAGACCTTGTCCTTATTGTTCTTGCACTGGATGATGGGGATTCTGTTTTTGTATTTGATGACCTTTTAGAACTTCTTAGAGAAAAAAACATAATTCCTATTGGTGAGGGAGAGGGAGGAATGGAGTTGTTCGGCCCTGTCAAAAAGAGAACGCTTGTTGTGGCCAACAAAAGTGACCTTCCGGAGTCTGATGAAATACTTAAGTTTCTTAAAGAAGATGTGGTGAAAGGGAGATACCCGGTATATGCTGTGAGTTCTGCTAAAGGAAAAGGGATTGAGAATATAAAAAACGTTATATTCGATTCGCTTGACATTATAAGAGTGTATACAAAGGAACCAGGGAAACCACCTTCCATGGAAGACCCGCTTATTTTAAAGAAGGGTAGTAATGTTAAAGATGCCGCAGCCAGAATACACAAGGATTTCGCCAGGAATCTTAAGTACGCAAAGGTGTGGGGTTCCTCAAAGTTTCCGGGTCAAAGAGTAGAGCAGGACTACGTATTGAAGGATAAAGATATTGTTGAGTTCCACATATGAGGTTTGCATTATGATTAAAAGGCTTTATAATAAGAACAAAATGCAATTAAAAACGAATGGAGGGATAAAGTGATAAGTTTTTTGTTAGTAATGCTAACAGTTGTCCCGGTGTTAGATATAAATTATGGAGATACGCTTACCCAGGGCGAAGTTGACACTATCTACATAAGAGCAACTGACTCCCAGGGAATTGCTCTTCAAAATGTTGAGGTTACCTTTCATATGTCGCAGGCAGGAATTGTCACACTTGCAGATTCTGTCGTTTTTACGGATACCAGTGGTAGTGCAGAAAATGTTATGCAGGCACGTTCTCCCGGAAATGTTGATATATATGTGAGAGGCGTTCATGAGGTGGACACCACGTATGATACCCTTACGGTCTTTGTGCTCGATAGTTCACTTCATTTTTACATTTCTGTGTATCCGGGTAAGGACAGAATTTATTCCAATGAGCAGGATACGGTATATGCACATCTTTCATCCCCGGATTCTCTTGTTGCAGGTAGAACCATATATTTTGATGTGATAAAGGGGAGTGGAAGTGTGTTCCCACAGTCCACAAATACGGATATAAATGGTTATGCCCAGACGGTTTTTTCTCCGTACGTCGGAGATACCGTATTTGTTGAAGGTTATTTCCTGGATTACAATAACCGCAAAATAGCGGATACCACGAGGATTATTGTGCTTCCGAGTGAGGTGGATACACAGCGTGCATTCAGTGATAGTTTGTTTTTCTATCCTTCTCCCATTGGACATGGCACTGACCATGCCAGTATAGAGTATCTTGTTCCGAACAATATTTCCATGGTTGAGGTAAGAATCCTTGACCCCTTTGGCAACACCGTGTATTTAAAAAAGATAAATTCGGGGGAGAGTGGCGCTATTGCGGGTTCGTGGAATAGAATAGAGTGGGATGGTAAAAACAACCACGGGAAAAAGGTTGCATCAGGGATGTACATACTGGTTGTGAGGATTTATAGAAATACTGCTTTGTTACATGAGTTAATTAAAAGGGTAGGTGTGGAATGGTAGGCACAATATTATATATGTTCATATCTTTTGTCGGTGGATATACAGGGTATGTGCTTGATTATGGATATGGAGCCAGAGCCTTTGCTATGGGTTCCTCTTATTATGGTATGAGCGGTGATGTTATTTCCGGTGCGTATAATCCTGCGTCACTTGGATTCCTTATGGAAAATGGACTGAGCGTAACTTATGCACCCCTTGAGTTTGATGAAACTTTTACCTCTCTTGTGTTTTCCAAGGTTGTAAGTGGCAATTTGAACTATGCTGTGTTTATGGCCGGGCTTAATACCCCTGGATTTGAAGGCAGAGACCTGAACAACTATCATACGGGAACATACTGGTTTGTTCAGTATGGTGGTGGTGTATCTGTGGGAAGAAGGTTGAGTGACCCCATAGCTCTTGGCATAAAAATAAAGTTTCTATACTCCAGGATAAGGACCGATGTGGGAGCCGGTTTTGGAGCAGATGCAGGCATGTACTACGTTTTCAATGATTACTTAAGGGGCGGGCTTGTGTTAAAAAATATTATTCCTATGAGTGTTTCCTATCTTGGAGAAAGAGAGAGGGCCCCAATTGGGTTAATAAGTGGATGGGATATAAGACCAACCTCTTTCCTGCATTTTACAGTGGATTTTGCTTATTCACCATTTTACGGTTTTCAAACCTCATTTGGTGGTGAAGGGAATTTTCTTGATATATTCAGTGTGAGGGGAGGTATTAATTCACGGGAAATAACAGGAGGGATAGGAGTATCCAGGGATTATAAGAATTATACAGTGAAACTGGATTATTCCTATGCCATGCCGCGGGGGATTACGGTTTTTCATGATATGCATAGACTCTCTTTAACATTTAATTTCGGAGGTTATCGTGTTTATGCCGTTTCAGAACCCTCAGTTTTGAGCATAACCGATGAAAACGCAGTGGCGAAAATAAGGTTGCATATCAATCTTCCCTACAGAGTAAACCAGTGGTCTTTGACTATAAAGACTCGTGGCGGGGAGTTTGTCAGGAAGTTTGAAGGAAAGAATACTCCTCCGCTTGTTCTTATGTGGGACGCAAGGGATATAAACGGTATGATAGTGCCCGACGGAACCTATATGTACGAACTCAGGGTTGTAGATGAGTACGGTAACGAGTATGTAAAAACGGGAAAACTTGTTAAAGTAAGGCTTGCGTTATGATTGCTTTTTTACTTGGACTTTTTCTGGTTGGACGTGGTGCTGTATCGCATGATACCACCTCCTTAAGGGAGCGGTATCTGTATATAGAACATCTGCTGGATGCCGGAAAATACGAAGAGGCACTCTCTGTATTTAAGAAGAGTTTTCATGTATTTAGCGGCTCTCCGTACGAAACAGAGGCTGCTTTTCTGTATTCAGAGCTGTATTACAATGCGGGGTATAAAGATGAATTCCTCAAACTCGCCAGGAAAATGGAGAAGAAGGTTAAAGGTACTTATCTTGAGCCAGAACTCTATTACAATCTTGCTGTGTATTATCTTGTTAACGGTTTTACCGATAGGGCTTTTGAATACATAAGCAAACTTGAAGGTTTTGCAGACTACAAAAACTCAAGCAGAGACTACTTTTTGAGAGGGCTTTTGCAGTATATAAAAGGAAACTACCTGGAATCTATAAAGTTCTTTGAGAAAACCAATGTTCCATGGGGTAAACTCTTTGAGGGCAGGGCGTACGCATTTACCGGAAATCCGAAAGAGGCCATATACCTTTATAGAGCCATGTTGGATAGTTTTCAGAACACAAAACTTGAGGGGGCTATAAAATATGGAATAGTGGAGGCGCTGTTTATTTACAGTGACTATCAGGGTGTTGTGTTAAAAGGAGAGGAGTTTCTAAAAGATTTCCCGGACCATGCCCTTTTCGATTACGTTAAATATCTTGTGGGAGTGTCTTATTACAAACTTGGTAAATACGAGGAGTCTATAAAACAACTTTTACCGCTTGCCCAGAAAGTTTCATTTGAGTATGCTCCCCTCTCAGCGTATTTTGTGGGAAACGCAAAGATGAGAGAGGGTAAATATGAAGATGCTATTAAATACTTCCAGAGAGCGAGGTCTCAGGTTTTGAATAGTGACCTTCAGGTTCTATCCTTTTTCAGAATAGCCCAGTGTTACTATCTTGCTGGAGATACCTCGAATCTGAAACTGGCGGTTATTCAACTTAAAACCCTTCTTCCCGGTGGAATTTTAGGTGGAATGGGCCCGTATTTCGCAGGAGCTGTTGACTTTGAAAAGGGGTTATATGCGCTTTCAGAGTCAGAATTTAAAGACCTTGTGGAAAACAACTTTGTCACTGCTCTCCGTTATCCTGCTATAACTTACTATTTTGCGTCTTTACTTCGTGAAAAGAGGGCCGATAAACTTGCCACCATAAGTGCTGTGTTTGCTGAAGAACTCAATAAGAGTAATGACCTCTGGGCGGGTTGGGCAAATCTCCTGCGGGCTGAAGCTCTTTATAGAACGTCCAGATATGAAGAGGCTGAAAAGGTGTATCTTTCCATTATATCAAAATATAGGGCGAGGAATCTTGTGGGAAATGCCAAGGTATCCCTTGGATGGACATATATTGCTGAGGGTCGTTACAACAATGCAGAAGAAGTACTCAATGAGGTTGCGGAAATATATACGGATACTCTTTTTGTGATTCAGGCGCATATGGGACTTGGAGTTGTATATTTTAACAATGGGGATTATAAGGATGCCTACAAAGAGTTTGCAGCAATAAGCAACACGTTCACGGATATGGACTGGATAACACCGTATGCTCTGTATTATAAGGGATTTGCACTTTATGCGATGAAGGCTTATGGGGATGCAGTGAGTGTGTGGGAGAATCTCATAAAGAGATTCGGTTCATCTCCTATATGCGAGGAGGCTGCTTACAGACTTGCAGATACCTATAGCAAGGCAGGGGAGTATACGAAATCCAACATTTATATAGACTGGTTACTCAAGAGTTTCCCTGATGGGAAAAGGGCTCCACGCGCCCAGCTCCTGAAGGCACAGAATTACTTCAATATGAAGAACTTTGAAAAAGCAATAGAAGAATATCAGAAGTTCCTCAAATTATATCCAGATGATGAACTAAGAAGTGCAGCACAAACAGGTATGTCGCAGGCCTTTTACTACCAGAGTCAGAATGATCCGGATGCTCTTAAAAAGTTTACTAAAAAGTTCCCGACAAGTGAATATGCTGCACAGGCTATTTATGACCAGGGTGTGAAATTCTATGAGGAGAAAAAATACAGGAAGGCTGCCAATTACTTTATGACTCTGGCTATAGATTATCCAAAGAGCGAGAAGGCTCCTAAAAGTCTCATATATGCTGGACAATTATTTGCAATGATAAAAGACTGGGATAATTCAGCCTCTGCTTACAAAAAATATATAGACTTTTTCAAAAAGGGTGAACACATTGAGGATGCATATTTCGGTTATGGAGTGGCACTTCTTCAGAAAGGGAACTACAGAATGGCAGCACAGGTATTCAAGGAATTGCTTGACAAATACCCGAACACAAAATATGCAGAAAAAGCCTATAAGAATCTGGGGATTGCTCTGTACTCATCCAATGATGCTTATGGTGCAGTTGATGCTCTTAAAAAAGCAGCATCGCTTTATGCCTCAAAGGGACAAAAAGATGAGGCACTTGCCATTTATAAGTATATATATGAGATAGCACCTGATGCTGAAATTAAAAGATTCGCAGAATCAAAAATTAAGGAGGCACAACAATGATAATGGGTAAATCCATTACAGAAATAATTCTGGGAAGTTACACCATGCAACTTCTCTTTGTCACCTCTGTGATTGCTCTCGCACTCATCATAGAAAGAGCAGTTTACTTTTTAAAGAACAGATTTGATTATTTCAAGTTCGTAAGGGAAATTGAGGCACTTCTTCGTGATGGTGATAAGAAAAAACTGGAGCGCATCGCTTACTCTAAAAACACCCCTGTACACAGAGTGCTGAGAGTTGCTGTGGACAATCTGGATAGAAATGAAGAGGAATTGAGGGAACTTCTCTCTTCGCAGGTTCAGGAAGAGGTGGCAAGATCAAAGAAATTTCTTGGTGGACTTGCAACAATAGTCGCAATTGCTCCTCTTTTAGGTCTTTATGGTACAGTGGTTGGACTTATAACCGCTTTCCATAATATAGCAGTAACAGGTTCAGGTGGACCTGAAGTGGTAGGTGGTGGAATTGCTGAGGCACTTCTTACCACACAGTTTGGACTCTTAATTGCCATACCAGCGCTCATTTTTTACAATTATTATGCAAAGAAAACTGAAGATATAGAAGATTATCTTGAAGCACTTGCAAGTAAAATAGTGTCTTATAGAAAAATACTCTGGAACAAGATGCTGGAGAAATGAAGAAGAGCAGGAAGAAGAAAAGAAGGGATAGCAAGAAGAACATGGTGAATCTTGCTCCGATGGTTGATATTACCCTTTCTCTCCTTATAATGTTTGTACTTTCCATTCCATTTATCATGGAGTCCGGTATTTTTGTCCAGAGGGCGGCAGCCGGGAGGGCACGCAGAAATGTTAAAATAAAAAGGGAACAAACGAAGGTGGTAATATACCTTGATGCACAGGATAATCTCTATTTGAATGAAGAAAAAGTTACGGTTGATTCACTTAAAAAACTCCTTCCTGAACTTTTGAAGAGGAGTACAACAAAACGCGTTGTTGTAAGTGCTGACTCAAGTGTTGTCTACAGTAAAGTTATTCATCTCATAGACCTTTCCAAACAACTTGGGGCAAAGAGCGTTCTTATATTGAAAAGAAGGAGCAAAAAGAAAGCATGAATCAGATAGATATAGGAGAGAAGTTATTTCCGATGGCAGGGGTTTCTTTGCTTGTCCTTGTTATACTTATTGCTTCTGCCCCCACTCTTATGACAAAAACCAGTACCAGGGTTAATCTTCCAAGGGCACATGTTGTAGAAACAGACCTTGAAGATAACATATCAATTTCCCTCAGAAAAGACGGCAGCCTGTACATAAACGATAAACCAGCATCGTTGGACACGCTTGTTGCAACTGTGAAAAGACTGGAAGAGGCAGATACGGCTGCACCTTATTACAAACTTGTTATAATAAGGGCTGATAGTGAACTCGATTTTGGCAGGATTTTAGAGGTGCTGGATTCTGTCAAAAAAAGTGGAGCCAAAAGGGTAGCCTTTTCAGTGATAAAAAAGAAGGGCAGTTAAAATGAGTAGAGAGAGCAAAGTTCTTATTGTGGCGCTTATCTTTTCCATAGTATTTCATGTGCTTTTGCTCCTGTATTCAAACAGATATGCTGAGAAGAAGAAAGAGGCGCTTGCAGAATTGAGGGAGGTGGAGCTTCTTGAAGAGAAGGTTGGGCCAAGGGTAAACCCGAAGGTTCTTAAGATGCTTGCGCAAAAAGAGGCTGAAAAGAGCAAAAAAGAAGAGACAAAAGGCCCAGGGCCGACAATTGACCTTACGAAGAAAGGGCCATCTCTTGGTGTTGAGAAGGTTGAGGGTCCTAAAATAACAATGGAAAAGAATATAGAGGAGCCGCAGATTTCCGGCCCTTCTATCTCTCTTGAAAGTTCAAACAATGCACCCAGCATCGAAAACGCTCAGATAGACCTTTCTGCTACGTCTGGCAACGTTGATGTAGAGGGTGCCGATGTCGTTCTCGCCTTTTCCGGAAAGGGAAAGAGTACAAGTGAGATACTGAAAGAGCAGCCGGTAGGGGGAGGTATAAGTCTTGAAAAAAGCGGTATAACTGATGCAGGTGCAGGTATAGCAGTGGGAGGAGGCGGTGGAGGTGGAAAGATAAAACTGGTGAGTTCAGGAGAAAATTCATTAAAAGATATAGAAGAGGCTCCAAGGTTAACAAGTCCTCGAAGAAATAGACCGAGCATAAGTCTCCGACAGGGTAAGACACGGAAAAAGAGTAACAGGCCTCTTATAAGTTTAAGCGGTCCTTTAAAGAACAGGAAGATTCTTCAAAAATTCGCTCCAAGATACCCGCGTTCTGCCCTCCGTGAAGGGGAAGAGGGTACCTGTATGTTAAAGTTCTGGGTAGCAAAAGATGGTAGAGTTAAGCCCAATATTCTGATTTTACGTTCAACAGGTTACCCTGACCTTGATAGAGCAGCAATGGAGGCACTTAAGATGTGGGTATTTGAGCCGTCAACAAGGGATGATGATTGGGGAGTACTTACAGTTGTATTTCAACTTTTATAAAGGGAGGACACGGACATGATAAGCACCTTTTTGCTATTTTTTGTTGTCACCCAGACGAGTGGTGGTATGAACGAAAAAGAGGTGGTTACAGAGAAAGCTCTTTATACTATAAGTGATTTTAAAAAACCAGGTGGGCTTTTGTTGCCCAGGCCGATGTTACCACTTGATTCGCTCACCGGTGTAAAGGAAAGAAAATTGAGTCTTCAAATTTCAAATTTGAGTGAGGAGTACTATAAAAATTCTATTAAATTCATGCCTGTATATTTGCGTGTTCCTGTCTCCAGAAGCATAGCAGTTTCTACAATAAAGATTGAAGTTCCACTTCCACCTAAAAAGTACGGTGTAAAAAAATGGAGTCTTGCTGTATTTGGTCCAAGAGGAGAGGTTGTAAGACAGTTTGAAGGTAAGGGGTATCCGCCGCGTTATGTCACATGGGATGGGCGATACGCAGATGAGTATATAATACCGGGCGCAACATATTCATCAATTCTTACGTATATAGACAGGTTTGACAGAAAGAGAAACATAATAGGCTCTGATATAAAAGTCCCGGGTATAAAAGGGAAAATCAAGGACAGGTATATCCTGAAAATGGTTGCAGATTCCATTTTTATAAAAAATACTTACAAATTGCGGACAGACAGTAGAGAACGACTTGATGAAATAGCCAATTTTCTTAAAGAGCACATATTCGGCATGCTTATTATAAGAGTGAAGGGCGACCCGGGAGAATTGCTTTCAAAAAGGTTGAATGTGCTTTATAATGAGATGCTGAAGAGGGTACCTGTTGACCCGGCAAGACTTAAAATGGAACCGGTATATTTTGCCCCGGAAGACCTGAAAATAGCTACTGTGGAGGTGGTTGCAGGATGATAAAAGATATACTGGATCTCGAGGATAATACCAGGGTCGAAGTGGATGTCCTCGTTTTAAAGAAGGATTTAAAACGTTCTGCAAGAACTCAGGGGGTAAGACTTGAAATAGATTTGAGAGACAGTAGTGGTATAATTAAAGGTATTGTTTTTGATGATGCGGAAAGGGTTGATGAGGTAATAGAAGAAGGGAAAATATACAGAGTTGAGGGTGTTGTAAACACGTACAACAGAGAAAGGCGAATAGTCATAAACAAGGATTCAATTCGCATAATGGAGGATGCAGACGTTTACAGTTATTTGCCACATACAGAGGAAGATATTGACCTTATGTGGGAGGAACTCACAAATCACATTAAATCCATAAAAGACAAACACATGCACGCTCTATTAAAGTATTTCTTTCTGGATGACCACGAGTTTGCTGAAAAGTTTAAACTTGCCCCTGCTGCAGTGTTCTATCACCAGAATTATATAGGTGGACTTTTAGAACACACATTAAAAGTCGTAAACATTGCTCTTGTCTTGGCAAAGGAGTATGAAGGGATTGATAGGGACCTCCTTCTTGCAGGTGCACTCCTGCACGATGTTGGTAAAGTTAAAGAATACAATATCTTTCCACTTGAGAGAACACCTGAAGGCAGGTTATTGGGACATATTGCCCTTGGGTATAATATGGTTAAAAGCAAAATTGACAATCTGCGTTCCATTCCGGGAATTGGTTTCCCTAAAATAATGGAACTCAGGATACTTCATATGATACTTTCCCATCATGGAAAACTTGAATGGGGTTCCCCTGTTGTCCCCATGACCTCAGAGGCTCTGGTTCTGCATTATGCAGATGTTATAGATTCAAAGATGTGGAGTGTTTTTGCGAAGTTAAAAGAAGCAGAGAAGCAGGGGGATATGTGGACTGATAACATAAAAAACCTCGACAATATTAGATTTTTCAATCCCGCTTCATTGAAAGAGGATGGTGAAGAAAGTATTTGAGCGGGTAGTATCCAGAAAAATGGAGAATACCCGTCTTGACATGTATCTTTTAAAAGGTGGTATTGGGCTTTCCCGCTCAAGAACAGAAAAACTTATAAAAGAAGGTAAGGTTTTAGTTAACAATAAAAAGTCCAAACCAGGTTATAGGGTGAAAGAGGGCGA
>JALVYB010000099.1 GCA_027038175.1 Caldifarciminota bacterium
AGTTTTTCAGATAACCTCTTTTGTAGGTCCTTATAAAACCTCCTTCCCTTTTCGTCTGGCCATCTCTTCCTCATAGATCTTGACAAGGTCTTTTTCCGGTACGAGAACCTCTTTCCCGGTCTCAAGGTCCCTTACACGTACCTTCTGAAGTTTAATTTCGTCTTCTCCAACTATAACTGCTTTGACGGCATTTAGTCTATCAGCTATTTTCATTTGTGCTTTTAAGCTCTTTGGCTCATAAGTCATGTCAGAAGGAATTTTCCATTCTCTTATCTTCTTAAGAAGACCAATTGCATAACCTTTTGAAAACTCATTTACAGTTGCAACGAAATAGAATGGTCCAGAGATACGGGGTATCTGATAGAAATAATTAATAATTCTCTCAAGTCCCAGAGCCCATCCCACTGCTGGAGTTGCGGGTCCTCCAAGGTCTTCAACGAGAGAGTCATATCTCCCTCCACCCAGAAGTGTGTCTTCCACACCTATTTTCTCTGAAACAATCTCAAAGGCTGTGTGATTATAGTAGTCAAGGCCTCTCACGAGTCTTGGCTCTTCTCGATAGTTCACCTTCCACTTGTCGAGATAGGATTTAATTTCTTCAAAGTACTTGAGTGATTCGTTAGAGAGAAATTCTTTGAGTTTGGGTGCATCTTTCAACTTTGGACCATCTATCTTACAATCAAGTATGCGAAGTGGATTTCTATTTTTACGTCTTTTGCAATCATTACATAATTCAAGGGTGCCATCCTGTTCTTTCTCATTCAGGTAATCAAGTAAAGCAGATTTGTATGCCTGCCGTTCCTCTATAGACCCTATTGAATTTATAAGAACAACAAGTTTTTCCGCTCCAAGTTCTTTCAAAATGCTATAGCCCATCTCTATAACTTCAGCGTCAATAAGAGGGTCCTTTATTCCTATCGCCTCAACTCCTACTTGCCAGAACTCTCTATACCTTCCCTTTTGAGGCCTCTCTGCTCTAAACATGTTCATTATATAGGCCAATTTTGCAGGGGGCATTATACTATTTTCCAGAAACGCTCGTATTACCGGTGCTGTACCCTCTGGTCTCAGAGTATAACTTCTCCCCTTTTTGTCGTGAAATGTGTACATTTCCTTTTCAACTATGTCAGTGGAATCTCCGATTGAGCGGATGAATAGTTCTGTATGCTCGAAAGTTGGGGTTATTATGAATTTATATCCGTAGGCTCGTATGGACTTTTTTATCTTTTCAAGGAGCACCTCCCTCAACTCAAATTCTTCTGGTATTATATCCCTTGTTCCTTTAGGTCTTTTATATTTTAGTGTATTCATCTCTGTATCACCACCCTTTTTACATAGTTTGTTTTTAAAGTTCTAACGTTTACAAAATAAAGGCCTGGCTTTATGTTCTCAATGTTTATTATAACCTTACCATGGCTTTCTATTGCTCTTAAGCTCAGAATTTCTCTTCCCTGAATGTCAAGCAAATGAATTTCAGGAGGAGAATCAAGATTGAATGCAAGGGGTAACAAATTTGAAACCACGGTGGGCAAACTTACAGGCAAAGAATATGACGGAGAAGTATCCACTCCCATATAATTACGGGAAGAGACTATAATCTGGTCAATGTAAAATCCTTCTGCTGTATCAGTACTGTCTGTTACGAGAACAAACATGATTCTGGTAGAGTCACCATAACTTAGTCCGCTGAGGTTATACGTGTAGTTACTCCAGCCTGTAGTGAAGCCTTTTGTTTTATCACCAAGTGCTCCTCCTGAGCCTATATAATCCAGTTCGTTCCACGCACCGTTTTTATTCAAATAAAATACGTGTACTCCATCCTGACCATAGGTTGCAGCATTGTACCACATGTAGAATGAAAGAGTTGGACTGTATTCTGTGTGTATCCACGGGGTTATTAAAGTATCGTTTGCATTATTTTCATAATGATTGTCTATGCCATCCCAGATAGAATATGAACCACTATATGCTCTTTGAGTTGTGCGTTGCCAATTCCCTGTGTAATAAAAGCCATCAAGTGATGTTTCAAAATCAAAGATATAGTCTGTGTTTTCTGTTGAGAATAATACAAAGAAGGTATCATCGAGATATTCATTGTTGAATATTCTTAAACCTATTTGAAACACGCCTGTGTCCATAATTTGTAGGGGTATAAGTATTCTTTGCGATGAATAAGGTTGTATTTCTGCTATATAAAGACTATCATTCGGAATAGAAACATTGCCAAGTGTACAATAGACATGGATGTTTAAATTTTTAAGAGGTGAGAAGAAATTATTTGTGATTAAGATAGAGAGGGTATCATCGGGAACAGTTATGCTGTCATTTCCTTCAACACTTATGAGCATATGAGGCTTCTTAATAATGAATACAAATTTTCTTGATGCATCGGGGGTATGCACAGAAATTGATACCGTATCATTTTCAGTAATATTTTCAGGGATAACAAATGGGACACTTATGACGTAGGTAGAGTCCTGATAAATTGTATCGCTTATTATAACGGAGTCTTGAATCAGGTTAATGTTAACAGTGTTAAATAATACCGGAATATCGCTCAGAGGGGTTGAGCCTCTATTTTTGAAGTACAATTTTATATCCCCGCTATCTCCAGGAAACGGATAGGTGGCTCCATGTGATCCTGTAAGTTCAATTTTTTCTATTACGAGTCCATTAAGAACATGAATCCATTTTTTTAGAGTCACATGATTCCTTGCATAAATTGTAAGATAAAAGGAATCCATACCTGCTATAGGTATATCTATTGTACCCATACCATTTTTTGATGTCGCGGTTGTGGTGTAAACCGAGTCATCATAGGAAAGTGCTACTTTTGCATCGCTTAATAGATTGCCGTACTGGTCATATACTGTGAATGTAAGCGAACTTCCCTGAACAACGGTATCAGGAATATCAGAGAGCACAGGTCCAAGGTATTCTGTATGTATTTCCATCTCAGGGTCACCAAATAGATTAACCTCATACTGGTGCCATCTATATACATTTTCCCACCTTGATAATGGAACGAAATCTGCCTTATCTTCGGCAAGAGCAATCCCTACGTGGAATATAGAATCATCAAAAATCTTACGATAAAAATTCTGGTCAAGTTTGTCCGAATATCCATATAAAGGATTTCCTGGTGAGCCCCATCCATACCTTGAATTTGCGATAAATGCAACAGGCCCGTAAGGATTGAGAATAAAGTGTTCGCTTATAGCGTCTTCTTTATCAAAAGCCCCAACCCAGCACCCTATAGAATACAACACTCCACCAAATACCATATGAACTGTGTCTGCGTCTGTATTATCCAGATGTTCCCAGTTGGGAGAACCATTTAACCACATACCAGTCCACCAGCCATGACCATTATGGTTCATAATGCCGTTTCCATTTTCAAGGGCTTGAATAACTGAGTTACGTGTTTCATTGCCATATGACTCATAGAGCTTCGTTACGTTATAGTAATCAGGCAGAAATGTTGTATCAATAAAATCTTTACTCAATCCAGAATTGGTATATGGATCTTCCCATAATACCATGGCGAAAAATAGAGCATTGTTGGTTTCAGGTAGAGGATTTTGTTCATACCGTATCAATTTCTCTGAAAAATTGACTGCTTCCTCGACGTTATCAGCAGGAACTCTGCCAACATACACGTCCGGATACAGGTCTATTGAGTCTGAGACCTCTCCAAATACACCATTATTATTGTCATCCCATGTGCCGTCAAGGTCAGAGAAATACAAATCTGCTCTGATGCTATCCTCATCGTTTGCGAAATGAGCATCGCATGTCATAGCATAGGCTACTCTTGCCGGAACACTGTTAACATCTCCACCTAATAGAACATATACAAGATTTGAATCAGCATAGTATAGTTTCAATGCGTTTCTGAGTTTTTCTGCACCGTCTCTACCTGGGAAAGTGGCATTGATACTTTCTATAGAAAGCATTTTTACTTTGTAGCCTTTTTGCCTTTTCCATAAAGCCAGTTTTGAAAATCCCTGGAGTATAGAATCTTCTGCAATAATAAGGTACAATGGAGAAGACCCTTTTGTATGTTTCCGTGAGAAGTCCCCTTTACTGTTCATATCAAAATAAAAAGTTAGGGAATCCAGGATATATAGGGTCCTTTCTTTTTCTGAGTATTTAAATGGAAAAATAACGATGCTCACTGTGGTACTACCATCCTCGTTATATTTTTCATCGGCGAGGTATGCAGGATACTGTATTTTTATTCCTTTTCCATGGTATTTATATTGCCCGGGATTTTTAAAAATCAGTGGTACTGGATTCTCTATCTTCAGTTCAATATTTTTTACAACTTTTGAATAGTGAAATTTGGTGATGTGAAGTGATTTAACAGGATATTGCAGGGTGTACCTTTTCACAATCACTGGAGTGGGGTAGTATCCAGGTATCGAAAAAGCATTGTGTTCTTTCTTCAGAATAATCTGAGTATTATATCCTTTTTTACTGAGGATAAAATCATTTCTGTTATATTTAACAGAAAAAGTTTGTGATGCGAACTGTATAATTAAAGTTAATATAATTGAGGTATTCATAGTGTATTTATTATAAGGCTTTGCACTCAAAATTTCAAATGTGAGTTCCTAATATGTTGTCTTGCAATGTGTTATATATTCTTGTCTGATTTTGGGGTTGGAGTTATAATTTTCAAAAAGCAGGGGGTATCAATGAAGATTCGGGTGTCAAAAAATGATGCTTTAATTGTTGTTGATGTGCAAAATGATTTTATGCCATGGGGAGCCCTGCCTGTCCCGGATGGAGACAAAGTCGTACCTGTTTTGAACCAGTACATACAGATTTTTGTGGAAAGGGGTGCTTCCATATTTGCATCAAGAGATTGGCATCCAGAAAGACACTCTTCCTTTAAACCCTATGGTGGCACATGGCCAGTGCATTGTGTGAGGAACACTGAAGGTGCTATGTTCCATAAAGACCTTAAATTACCCAAAGACACGTATATTATCTCTAAAGCCACGACTGAGGACAAAGATGCTTATTCAGCATTTGACGGTACAAACCTTGTAAACATTCTGAATGAAAGGGGTATAAAGAGGGTTTTTGTAGGTGGGCTTGCGACAGATTACTGTGTAAAAGCCACGGTACTTGATGCTTTGAGAAATGATTTCTGCACGTTTTTCCTTGAGGATGCATCAAGGGGTGTTGAGGTTCAGAAGGGTGATGTTGAAAAAGCGATTGAGACGATGTTATTGAATGGTGCAGTGTCTGTAACTCTTAAAGACCTTAAATAAAATTTATAAAGTTTATATCGGTTTCGACAAATGCGGATACTTTCTTTTTCTTAGTGAATAGAATTTTATAATCTTTGAGCCCCGGTTTACCCAGTTCTTTCCACTTATCAAGGATATTTTTGAATTCAAAGTAAGCAGCATGGGCTCCCCATTTAATAACCTTTTTATCGAGAACAGCAACCACCCCCATCCCGCTCCCTTCTTCCTTTATTATACCGTAAACTTTCTTTTCGTCTTCAGTAAGCATGGAAAAACTGTTTTCACAGTGAGTGGATAAGAAGAAAGCAAAATCCTGTCTATCCCTTTGAGATAAATTTGAAAATGCTTTTGTAAGAGATGAATCCTCAACACCGTACTCATCGATGATTTCTTTTAGTGAGATAAATTCATTTTTAAAAAGCGGAAAATGTTTTGTGGCAGATACGCCTTTTAATCTTGAGAATACAACATAGTGAATGCCTTCGCCAGATAATATATAATCGTTCAATTTTATGAGTTTCAGGAGAATCTCGCTGCCCCTTACTACGTATGGCATTATAAGTCTCCCACCCGCTTTAAGTTCATCAAACCATGTGTGAGGGATCTCAGGAGTGGATGTGGTAACTATAATTGAATCAAACGGTGCATGTTCGGGAGCCCCTTCCACTGCATTCCTCTTTAAAAGTATAATGTCGTCGGAGAGCCCGGTGTTTTTAAAAGCAGCTTTTGCAAGATTGTAAACCGTATCATTTATTTCTATGGTCACAACTTTTCCGCTTTTACCTACTATTTGATTTAATATAGCAGCATTATATCCAGAGCCTGTACCTATTTCAAGAACTTTGTCGCCTTCTCTAATATCAGCCTCTTCAATCATAACGCTCATAACAGCAGGCTGTGAAGATGAAGATACAATTTCATCACCCTCTACAAGAATGGGTATAGACCAATCTATATAAATCTCTTTAGCGAGCTCATCAGAAAGGTTGTTTTTACTCACTGGAAAGGATTTCCACTCTCCGTTAACTTTTTTCCATATGCTCCAGATGAAATTTTCACGAGGTATTGACAAAAATGCCTTCTCAACGTCTTCCCTGTGGAGATAATCTTCTTTTCTTAAATGTTCCACGAGTTTTTCTCTGTATTTTCTGGTATCCATTTTAATAAGTTTGCTCCTGTAAAAATTATATTATAAAACCTTTTATTGGTCAAGTTATGGCAGAAGAGTGTTGATTCCCCTCACGAAAAATTAATGAACGATTTTATTTATTGCTTTGACATCTTTAATTTCCATACTCTTGCCATCTTTTATGAGGTAAACCCTATTGCACAAAGAAAGCGGTCTTTGTCTGTGTGATACTAAAATTACAATCATATCATCAATGTTCTTGATTACATCAAGAATAGCGCTTTCACTTTCCTCGTCAAGATTTGATGTTATCTCATCAAGGAGCAATATATCAGGGTGCTTCAGGTAGGCACGTGCAAATGCAAATCTCTGTTTTTGCCCTGTAGAGATGTTCAATCTTTTCAAATCAAGATATGTGTCGTATCCATCTCGTAGGGAAAGGATAAATTCGTGGAGTTTTAATCTCTTCATAATCTCGTACATTTCTTCACTGGTAGCAAGTGGATTTAGTAACTTTAAATTGTATTTCACAGTGCCTCTAAACAATATTGGTTCCTGGAAAACAAAGGCCATTTTCTTTCTGAGTCCTATGATTTCACTTAATTCAAGTTCTTTATTGTTCACAATGTATTTCCCTTTAAAATCATAGAGCAACCCAGATATTATTTTAAGGAGCGTGGTTTTGCCCTCTCCAGAAATCCCTGCTACTCCCACTTTTTCTCCTCGTCTGGCATGCATGTTAATATTCTTTAAGACCTCTCTTTTCTCATAACTAAAGGTAATATTAGAAAGTTCTATGGATTCGATTTTCACGTCATTTTTAGGAATTGTATATATTTCTGATGGATAACTTATTATCTCGTGTATTCTATCAAGAAAGAGCCACCTGAAGAGTAATGTTTGTGCTAAGTATTGCGTTCAACGATGAAAAAAGATATGCCATAAACATATTAAATCCTATTAGTGTACCAAGTGTCATTTTCCCCAGGAGTACCCAATATCCCCCTATGCCAAATATGAGAATCGGGGAGAGTTGTGTAATGAAAGTTGAAATTGCCAGGTTCCCGAAATGATATTTACCGTATCCGGTGTTTACTCTATGCGTTTTTAAGGCGCTTGAGAAATATCTCAAGATTCCTATTATTTCTCTAAGTGCACTTTTTAGAAAAGCATAGGCATTCAAACTTTCTTGCAATGCAGATATTTCATTACCTCTTCTCTCAAGGAAAACCGGGAAAATACTTCTCATTTTCCTGCTAAAATCCGCGGTTACCCATATAAGTAGTGGTACAATTATAAGAATGAACAGTGACAGTTTTACACTTAAATACAAAAGGCCGGTTAATGATACCAATACAATAAGAACGTTCTGAAATATACTGATAATTTGCTGCCCAAATAGAGTGTTTAGATAACCCGGGTCTTCATTAACCCTGCTAATAAATACCCTGTGTCATACTTCTTAAACAGGTCCAATTTACTTTTTAAAATTTTTGCAGTCATCTTTTTGCGTAAGAGCAAAATAATTTTGGAGTTTAATTTGAAGAACATAAGGTTGCTAAAGTAAGATAAGATTTTTGCCGTTAATAAAATCACGATAGCGACCACCAATAATTTTATAATTTCCTGCGGTGGACCACTCTTATAAACGAGGTCTATCAATTTTCTTGTTAATAGGGGGATGGGGAAGAGCAGTAGAGATGCAAAAAGTGTAAGAATGGAAGATAACAAATATTCTCTCCTGTATCTTCTGTAAAATTCTCCGGTAACTGAGGTGTATTTTTCAAAGGCCTCACGCCATTTTTCTAATTTAACTCTACCTCCTGTCATACCAGTTAACTCCTTTCTATTGCTTTTTACATTGCACTATTTACCAGGTTTTTGACATATCCGTTGATTATATAATTGATTACTGCGCATGTAATTATAAGGCAGCATTTGTAGAAATGCTATAAAAACGTTATCTCAACAGGCATTAAACAGGACAGGTAAAACTTTTTAACAGGGTAAATTGGGAAATGACAGGATTTGGTGCGAGTGCAAGTTATTAACGGTGAACTTCTATTATCCTATAAGGAAGAAAATATATAACCTTCTCTTGTAGTTCTGGGAAATTTGCTTTAATCTAAATACGCAAAAGGGAGGTAGAATGAAGATATTAGATGTTCTGGATAAAGAGCATATAAAGATTGACCTTAAATCAGGGTCTAAATCTGAGATCATAGATGAATTGCTCTCTTTGATGAAAGAAATACCCGATGAGAAAAAGGGGATAATAAGGAAAGAAATAATGGAGAGAGAGGCAATAAAGTCAACCGGTATAGGACATGGCATAGCCATACCCCATACAGAGACAGAAGCAATTGATGGTGTACACGTGGTGTTTGGAATGAGCAAAAAAGGAGTTGACTTTCTTTCACTTGATGGGAATCCAGTTTATGTATTTATACTCGTTGTCGCAAACAAGTCGCTTAACCTGAAGTATCTTAGCCTCCTCGCTCATGTAGCAAGAATACTCAGTAAGAAAGACGTGCGGGAAAGATTACTTATGGCAAAAAGTAAAGACGAGATTATCAACATTTTGAAAGAGGTAGATTAATGTTGCTTCATATATTTATTCTGGAAAAAGAAGAGTACCTGGATGAACTTTTAGAGGCAATGATTGAGGCGGAGATAGAAGGAGTGTCTATAATTGACGCAACGGGGGCAAAGAAAGTGCTTGCCGAGGATATTCCAATATTTGCCGGTATTATTCATGCTGTGCAGGGAGAAAGGGGAAAGCATAAAATAATAATAGGCATCTCTCAGAATGATACGAGAAAGGAATTCGAGAAGATTATAAAAGACCTTGTGCCCAAATTGCTGGAATCTGGCCTCAGACTGTTCTCTTTCAGAGTGGAGCAGAGTATTTGAGGTTATTAACGCTTCTTATTCTTGTCTTTTTCACCTCGTTTTTAACATTCAGAGGTAAAAAGTACGTATTTTCTGAACTTATCTTTCTAATTTCTGGATTTATAGCAGGAATGTTTATAAAAGGCATAGAAAGAGATATTTATACTTTTTTTGAATTATCCTTGCTTGGTTTCTTTGGACTCGTTTATGGAATGAGTATAGATGTAACCAGAGTCATCAAAAGTTCTCCAGGTGCTGTTAAAAAGGCTATTATAGAGGTGTTGCTGGGAGCGTTTCTTATTTTGTTGTTCTTTTCCCTTCTGCATTATCATCTATTATTTTCTGAGAAATTAGCAATTGCGGTATTTGTTCTGATTGGTGCAAGCCCATATTTTGTTAAAGACACTCCAAGAGAAGTGGTTATTTCATCTTTTTTTGTGCCCGCAGTAGTTGCTACAATAACAGGAATTATCCACTTTCACTTTTTCGATTTTATTGTGCTTTTTGTGATACTTCTTGTTATTGCATATGTAATAAAATACACATTTAGCAACGAAAAGGACACGGTGATAGCATTGAGTGTAATTCTGGGAAGTGCTGTTATAATTCCTTATGTGGCATTGAGATATCATGAGAGTCCATTTTTTTATGCGTTTTTACTTGGCATTGTAATTATTAATGTCATGAGGAATAAAGATATGATGAGCCTCATACTGCGATTCCAGGATGATGAAAAGATGTTTTTCCTTGTTTTTTTATTTATGGTGGGACTATCGACAAGAATCACCAAAGAAGTAATTTTTTACGCCATCATTATATACTTCGTTAAAGTCATGTTCAAAGGAATGATGGTAAAATTGTTCCATTCAGGTAAAAATATTCGGTACTACATCGCGCAGGGAGGTATAGGTCTTGTTATGATGGTTGATATACTTGGTCCGGAGCATCTTCTAACTGGTGTGGGAGCATCTCTTGTTACGGCATATTTTTTCAATCTTCTCTTTATGGCTCTTATGTCTTTCAGGGAGAATTACAGATGATAGTATTTCTACCACTTATTTTTAGTGTGTATTATGCCGCTGGCGGAGGTGCTTCGGCTTTTATAGGTACCACTCTTCTAATAGTACCTTTTGCAAGGGAGTTCCTGAGAAAAGGAATCCCAACTCCGCTTTTTTTCCTCATAAGTGGAGCAATAATGGGTATCATTTCCAGAAATACAAATATTGAATTGGTCAAGGATATCTTTGAAGTTTCCACTTTATTCCTCGCCTATGCTGCAGGTTATGAGTTCACGTCGTCTATAAGGAAAACCCGCGTTTTAAAAGTACTTTTCGGCGTCCTTATAGAGTTTTTAACTGTTGTAATTGTAATGTTTCCTGTTTTCTACCTGTTCTTTTTAACGTCTTTCTTGATAGCCCTTACTCTTTCCCTGTTATTTCTTTCCATTTCTCCAATAACTTCCATGATTTTAATCATGGAAACAAACAAAGAAGAAGATATAAAAAGTGTTCAGGAAGCAGAAATCATTGTAAGAGATATAATACAAATCCTCATATTAATAAGTATCAGTCATTTTACCATGCAAAAGGTAGGTGTAAACGGGATATTTCTTGCGTTACTCGTATCCCCACTTCTTGGTTTTTTCCTCACACTTGGAGACAAAATTAAACGGGTGGATTATCTGTTCCTTCCTCTCATGATAGTAATTTCAATTGCACTTGAAATACAATTACACATACCCTCAGTTTTTACAGTTATCTTTGCTGCAGTCTGGGAACGATTACTATCTAGGCAAAATAGTGCTTATAGAGTGGTAGATGTGGGCAGGATACTTTATCCGTTTATATATGTTTACACCGGAGAGTTAATAGTACCATTTGGTTTTTCAGTATATCTTTACGGCGCAGGTATACTCTTGGTTAAAATCTTAGCAGAATATCTTTCGGCGGCTTTCAGGAAGATGAAGATGCCGCTAACACATGTTGCACTGAGAGTCCCTATGGCAGGACTGTCTTTACATCATATTATACTTTTCAAAACCAGCCTATCCGGCTTTTTATTCTCAGCTATAACGCTTGCCCTCGTATTAAGCGAGTTTTTTGCACCTTTGCTCTCTTTGATTTCAAGAAACATATATAAGAAGGTATAATATTCAGTATGAAATTTAAGGGGCTTGAAGGAGTCTACAACCTTGTAAAAAGGCTCAGAGCACCAGATGGATGTCCATGGGATAGAAAACAAACAAATGACTCACTTAAGAATGACCTTATTGAAGAGACGTATGAAATAGTTGATGCCATAGAGAGAAAAGATAATGAGGGTTTAAAAGAAGAATTGGGAGACCTTCTGTTTTTAGTGCTCATGCATATTAGAATCAAGGAGGAGGAAGGGATATTTACACTTGAGGATGTTACGCAGGGAATAATTGATAAAATGATTTACCGTCATCCACATGTGTTTGGAGATGCAAACTTTAAGACCGAAAGAGAACTGCTTGAAAATTGGGAAAAAAGTAAACAGGGAAAGTCTATAGAAAAGTTTCCGGTTAATCAACCATCCCTTCTTGCTCTCGAGAGACTTGTGGAGAGATTGAAGAGGCATGGGAACAAAGAAGAAGATATTGTTAGTGTAAAAATTGAGGATGAAAGCCTTATGAAAATTGTAGAAGGTGCAGTTGAACTTATAAGAAAAAATAAAAGCCCTGAAGACGAGCTCAGGGCCTATATAAAGAGATACATCTCTTTAAAGAAAGATTCTATTTAATTAATACCTTTAATTATATCAACACTTCGGGATGCCCCTATTCTGTCTGCACCAGCAAGAATCATTAAAACGGCATCCTTGTAAGTTCTGATACCACCTGCCGCTTTAACTTTTATAGTATCTTCACTCACTATTTTTAAAAGCGCAACATCTTCAACTGTCGCACCGCCTGTTCCAAAACCAGTAGAGGTTTTAACAAAATGTGCGCCACTGTCTTTCACAATTTCAGTTGCTTTAACTTTCTCCTCAAATTCAAGATAGCATGTTTCGATTATCACTTTAACTATATTACCTGATGCTGTCTTTACAACCTCCTCTATATCCTTTTTTACCTTTGAATATTCTTTATCTTTTAGCCATCCTATATTAATTACCATATCGATTTCTGTGGCGCCATCTTCTATAGCCTTTTCCGTTTCCTTTGCTTTTATATAGGTGGTATGAGCACCAAGAGGAAACCCTACCACACTACATACTTCTATGGTGCTGTTTTTAAGAAGTTCACTAACTTCCCGAACTCTTGCTGGATTTACACATACTGACTTAAATCCATATTCAATGGCTTCATTCGCAACCCTTTTAACGATTGTAGAGGATGCATCTGCCTTTAAAATTGTGTGGTCTATGTATGCAGCGAGTTTTTCTGGAGTTATTTTGAACTCTTGTAGTTTATTCTCTGCTTCTTTTACGCGTTCTTCAACTGACTTTTTCAGGTCCATACTTTCCTCCATGTTTGTTTTTTATTTTAAAGGAAAGAATAAAATTATCCAAAGGAATACGAAGTGTAATAAAATGTAACAACAAAAAATCTTTTTATAAATTTGTAGGCTCTATATCTCCAAGCATATCAACAACTTATATATTGCACTTTTGGCATTGATATTGCTGAATTTATTTTGGAGGTGAGAGGCATGATTAAAATAATAGTGGCACTTATGATGTGGTTTCCCTTCTCCGTTCCGAGAGACACAACACCAAAGATAAAAAGTATAAATTCGTATAAAATAGTGGCAGTTATGAATGATGCAAAGAAGGGCGAGTATAAAGTTACAACTGGTAAAAGCGTTGTAAGTCGCATAAAAATAAGAGTAATTATCCCTTCCAGGAAGTCTGCTACAGATAAGGGTAATAAAAATAAGTTTAAATTCTAATCTGGATTTATCGGTATCGTTAAGCAAATTGTGTTAGTCATAGAATACTCCATAACGTTCAAGTAACTTTTAGCACTACCTATGGATAAACATTACATTCCTCTTATTCACAAATTTCAATTTACCTGAACAAAATATATTTCCTGGCGAAGAAATTCCATAAATATACAAATGCTGTGGAAACTAACTTTGAAATCAAGTAGTAGAAATGGACATGTTCGGTAAAAAACCATATAAATATCTCATTTAAGCCAAGACCAACCACTCCAACAAATGCAAATATTCCAAATTCAATCCATTTGTTCTTAAATCTTCTTGTATTGAAAATCCAACTTATGCTTAAAGAATAATTTACTATTACGCCGAATAAAAATGCGATCCCAGCGGATATTAGATAATAGACTTTGAAAAATTCTGTAAGGATGAATAATGTCGTAAAATCTACCATGAACGCGGCCCCACCAACAAAAGTGTAACGGAATAATTGAATAAGCGTATTATCTGTCCGTTTTTTGAATAATTTCTCTATCATCGTTGATTATAGTAAGCAAATTATACATTACCAAATTAAGATTATCAAACTGTAATGAAATCTTTTTGTTGGTGCTATTAAAGTCATAGAGAGAACAAAGCATTCTGGGCAGAGGTATTACAGGATATAGTGTGAAGAGGATTGAGGAGAGTAGGTATATTTGTTACGGATAACTTTTCAGGTCTTCGTTATTATGCCAGTAATTTCCCTTATCCGACCATCAACTTTGTTTTGTACATTTACAGAGGAATTTAAGGAGAGATTTTGGGAAAACATACAAAGAGGTACGAGGAGAATTAAAGAAAATAAAAGACAATTACACGAAGGAGGAAGCAGAAGGATTAATAGATAGTAAGAAAATGAAATCCAGGAGAACAAAAGAACTTGAAGAAAAGAAAGATAATCACCTTGGGGCATATAAGGATACAACTATTCTGATAGTTTGCTTCTCTGAATTTTTGACACCTTTATTTTGAGGAAACATCACACCCTTCGGTGCAATATTTTTGAGGAATAGCGTAGAATTGACGGTTCAGTTTTCTTTCTGTATACTATCGGATGGGACGTTGTATCTTAATGGATAATGATGTCAAATAAAAATAGAAAAAAAGTAGTTATTATAGGAGGAGGGCCCGCAGGGTTAACTTTCGCGTGGCAACTAATAAAAGAAACTCCCGATTATTTACCTATAATTTTGGAACAAGATAATATAGTGGGAGGAATAGCAAGAACTGTTAACTATTTTGGAAATCGGATAGATATAGGTGGACATAGATTTTTTTCCAAAAATGATGATATTATGGAATTTTGGCAAAGGATACTCCCCCCTATGGGATACCCTGCGGTTGATGACGTGGAAAAAGGTAGAGAGATTCCATTGAAGAAGGAGTGTATAATAGAGATATTGCGAAAAGGAGAGTTTAAAATTCCATGTCCTGATCCAAATGTAGAAGATAAAGTTCTCTTAATTCGTGAGAGACTCTCTCGTATATATTATAGTGGTAATTTTTTTGAGTATCCCCTTAGTTTAAAACTTGATACACTTAGAAAGCTTGGATTGATAAAAGTGATTAAAATTGGAGCAACTTATATCAAAAGCTCTATATTCAAAAGGCGAGAGCGTAATTTGGAAGATTTCTTTATTAATAGATTTGGAAGCGAATTATATAATACATTTTTCAAGGAGTACACTTATAAGGTTTGGGGAGCTTATCCCTCAGAAATAAGCGCAGAATGGGGCTATCAAAGGGTGAAAGGCTTATCCATTAAAAAAGCGATAATGGATGCCTTAAAAAATGTTTTTCAGTTAAATCGTGGTAATATAGAACAAAAAAAGACAGAGACAAGCTTGATAAAACGATTTTTATACCCAAAATATGGTCCGGGACACATGTGGGAAGAAGTTGCCAATCAGGTTGTAAACGCTGGAGGAGATATACGGTTAAATTATAAGGCCATAAAGTTACACGTGGAAAATAATTCTATAAGTGGGGTAACGGCTCTTAATACCACAACCGGTGAAACTATAACTTTAAATGCAGACATAGTTATATCAACAATGCCAGTTAAAGACCTTATAAATTCGCTTGATGCCAAAGTTCCTAATGATATTGAAAAAATTGCTAATGGTTTGATGTACAGGGATTTCATGATTGTGGGATTATTAATAAAGAAACTCAGAGTAAAAGATATTGAAGACAATTGGATATATGTTCAGGACCCAGGTACTACCATGGGAAGGATTCAGATATTTAATAATTGGAGCCCATATATGGTTAAGGATAATAAATATTACTGGATTGGTTGTGAGTATTTCTTAAACGAAAGTGACAGTCTATGGAAGAAAGATGATACAAACATTATAAAACAAGCAGCTTTGGAGCTAAAGAAAATTGGTTTTATAGAAGATATTAAAGACGTATTTTACGAACGTTCTGTAGTAATAAGAATGCCAAAAGCCTATCCTTCCTATTTAGGCACATACAAGAACTTCGATTTAATAAAAGAATATTTAGACGAGAATTACAAAAATCTATTCTTAATCGGGCGAAATGGAATGCATAGGTATAATAACATGGACCATTCCATGCTTGCTGCTTTTGAAGCAGTTAAAAGCATTAAAAGTGGTTCATTTGAGAAAAAGAATATCTGGAGTGTTAATACAGAAAAAGAGTATCATGAGGAAAAGTAATTAAAGTTGATTTGACATTGCTTGGTTTCAAAAAGTTAGTTTTTATATACAAAGTTTAGTTAGAATTAGAATGAAAATATATAAACGGGAAGGTTGTAGATAGCTTCATAATTGGTACTATCAATATCGAAAACGAATTGGCAGGTGGTAACTCGTTTAACGTCCTTCGGTTTAAGAGGAAGTGCATTAAGTATTCTTTTGATGTAACGGCTATTCAAAGTACTATCTTTTGTATAAGGATATCCAAAAATCAATACATTTTTATCTTTTAGGCAGTTTTTATTTATTCTATATGAGCGTATCTTAACTTTTCTATGTCTTTTTCGGATAGCATCATAATCCGGTCCCAATATTCCCAGTGTTCTTACACGGGTTTCAAAAAGTGTATAATTGTCTACCCCCCTTCCGCCTGCCATTGTGGGAATAGAGAGATGCTGGCTTATACATTTAAGAACTGTAGTCCTAAAGTTATTTTTACCCTTGAAATACCTTATCTCACTTTTTACCCAATAAGTGCTAGTTAAAGAGTATAAGATAAGCACCACCACAAGGAAGGGAATTCCTTTGCTGTCATTTTCATTATTAATATCTATAAGAGGTAACAGTAGATTGGGAATAAGGAAATATGCCAATATGGTGAATCTGAAGTGATTAATCGTATCTAAATTCCACATAGTACCACCTATAAGAAACGTTATAAAAAGAGAGTCCCCTATCTTAGATCCACTTCTCAATAGGGTAACAAAAAGCGTAGTTTCAAGTATTAGAACTACTAACTTGCGAGATAATGGATATTCATTTAGATAGACAAAGGATAAAGCTAAAATCGTATAAAATATGGTTATAATTAGGATTTTCAGTAGCCACTTTTTGGTAAAAACAAATCTCTTATCAGAAAGGTATATTGCCATATCCACGTAAGCAGGGATCAAGGGCAGGTTATATCTCATGAGGTTCATCATTAGAAATATTTCGGAAATATATAGAATTAATGCCATATCAAATGCCAAAATAAGGTCATTTTTAAAAAGCATATTAGAAGAGGATTTAAATAGTAAATAATAAATTACAAACCAGAATATAGGAGTCATGAAAACATAGTTTGCTTCTACAACCCTAACGCCTGTGATTATCCTTAGTAGGTCTTCGGTTCTTGGACAGGAGAATAGATCGTAATAAATTGAGTGAAAAGCATGAGGATGATAGATTTTCAGGTAATAATTCCATAGGATAGGTATGGAAAAAACAAGCGCACCTAATAAAATTTTTTTGGATAAAGATGAATCAAGTAGTAAGATGAAAGGAATGGCAAAGAGGATTACGTATGACTTTACAAAATATGCTAAGATCAGAGTAAATAGCGATAGAATTAAAAAGAGGTTTTCCTTTTTATATAGGTGCATCTTATAAAATACGAATGCAAGGGTAACAAGAAAAACAAGTAAGGACTCTAAAAGAGCGGCTGTAAATCTTACAAGGAAAAAACGCTCGATTAGAAAGGGAAACATAACCAAAATCGCTACTATATATGATTTTTTGCGTATTTTTATGATATAGAAAGTAAGAATAAGAAAGGTTAAGATAAAAAACATAAGTGAAGGCAATCTAATTGCCCTTGGGTTTAGCCCAAATACTTTCATTGATACATATTGAATAAGTTCAAAAATGGGTGTATTATAAATCCTATGATTGTAGTGGCACTCTGAGTCTGTCCATGTTCCAAAGAGATATTTGTGTCTTGCCGGATAGTTCCAATAACCTTCATCAGTGAAATAAGCCCCGTCCCCTACATGAGCAAACTTATCATAGGTCAAATGAGTATAAAGGTGTATTCCCCAGATAATGAACAATATCCAATAAACGAATGGAAGGATCGATTTAGTCCTTTCCATAAACCCTCCTTAAAATATCATACACTTTTTCTGCCATTTTTTTTCTGGAGAAATTTTCCTTCACGTATAATATACCTTTAGTACAGTTAAAAACCGCAGGATTTTTTGTGTACACCTCATATTGCTCCAAGATAGTTTTACTTAGTTTCGCGGGATTTGACGGTTCAGTTACAACACCACATCCACTATTCAATACTATTTTACCCATTTCGCCCTTTACTGTTGAAATCACAAATAATCCAAGAGATAGATAATCAAAAAGTTTGTTGGGGCTCACACCGAATTTAAAAAGATCTATGTCTTTTAGAGTTAAAAGCCCGACCTGGCAGGATGACATAATTCTGAAAGCCTCTTTTTTAGGCAACATGCCGTAGTATGTAAGATTTAGTGAGTTTCTCTCAACCTCTTTTTCAATTTTTTTTCTGTACACACCGTCCCCGAGTATATGGAATTTTATCGCTTTATGTTTTTTCAAGAGGTATGCTGTCTCAAGAATTGTATCAATGTCATTGGCATAACCAAGGGCTCCAGCATATACGAGATTGAATCCCGGTAGTTTATTTTTCTCTTTAAGAGTATTTACTATTTCGTCTGAAATCCCATTGTATACAACACTAATCGGTACATCTGTTAAGTTTCTTATATAGTTTTTCTGTCCTTCCGAGAGGGTAATTATATGTTTGCTGTTTGTATACAAACTCCTCGCTATTTTGTCCATAATTCTATAGGGAATGGATCTCTTTCCCATTTTCCCACTATAGTAAAGAATTTCAGGCCAAAGGTCTCGTACTTCAAGGATAAAAGGTTTTGAGAATTTTTGTGCGAGTTTCATTGTTGAATATGCACCAAACAACGTAGGGGTGGAACCAATTACTACATCAGCGTCCAAAAATACATGCTTTAAGTTATTTAATTTGTAAGCATATTCCAGCCAGGAATAGGCTCTCCTTATATAACCGGGCTTGTATGCAATATCTATTACGCAAAAGTTAACTCCGTCAATGCTGTAACAACCGGTTTTCGTGAATACTTTTTCACCGGATAGGTAATTTCTGTTGCCCGCAATAATGGTGGTTGAGATGTCGTAGGTTTTTAAGACCTTTGCAAATTCAAAATGTCTTGTTCCACCTCCCTTTGCAGGAATTTGAGCAAACTGGTTTGTCCATATTATTTTCATCAGTATTTTATCAGTTTAAAACCTGCTTTATAAACGGTTGCTATCACTTTGTTGAACTCATTCTGGGCGTACCAATACCATTTATCCGCTATTTCGAAGAAATATCGGTTGCCAGTCATTTTACCGAGTATCCTTAGCTGCACTATATGTAATCTGTGATAAAAAGGGCTTGCAAGCATCTTGTCCGCAGAAAGGTCGTAAAAACTCCAGAACCCTGTGTCGTACCTGATTAAGGAACTTTCAATGGTGTGAACATACTTCGAAAACGTTTTTAGATAAAAATGGTCTTTTGTTAAAAGGTATAGGTCATATACTCCAAAAACCGCCCATATAAAACCGTTTAGGATATGCGTGGGAGGATAGACTATCATTTCCTCTATCCATTGGTTCTTATGTATATCTGAGTATGTACAGCCACCCTTATTTATTGGTGCAAACAGAGATTCTTCGGCCTTATGCATTGCGTTCAGGTATCTATTTTCATGAGTTTCATTATATGCTCTTGTAAGCAGGGAAATCCCGACTCCCTGAGCAAGACCTGAGTACCATGGAGATTTCACTCTTCCTCTATAATCCCAGTCAAAATGGTGGTACCAGACGTAAAGCCCATATTCATTTTTCTCAAGATGTTCCACGAGAAAATTAGACATATCTATAAATACCTTGCATGATTCTGGTCTATTCCTTTTGCAAAGATTATAATGGCCAAGTCCATACTGGGCAATGGCTATAGGATTATACTGTTTACCTATTGTTCCGTGATAGTTTAAAAGGGGAATACCCTTATCATCAAAAGTACCTTTATAAAATGCTTTGTAGTAAAATTTCTGATAATAGGGACCCAGGTCGTTGTAAGTGGCATCTGGATTTATTTCTGGTCTACCGTGCCAGAATGACAACTGACTTTCTTTTTTGAGAACATAGGCACTGAAAATGCGCTTTAGGTAATTTATCCGATTTCTCACTCTTTGAAATACTCTCCGAGACTCAACATTACTTCTCTTGCAAGGTTTAGAGTCGCTACGTAATCATCCATGTCTATTAATGAGGTAGGAGAGTGAATGTTCCTTGCCGGTGTGGCTATAACGGCCACTTCGGTGTTTTTAATTGCATATGCCCCACCATCTGTACCTCCGACGCCAGGCATCTTATACTGATACGGGATATTATGCCTTCTGGCAGTTTCCTCAATAAACTCTAAAAGTTTTCTTGATGGAATTACGCTTCTATCCATAAGCGTTAACGCAGGTCCCATACCCATTCTGGTTATCATATCCTTCTCAGATACTCCCTCAATATCGGTAGCAAGGGTCCCTTCAAAAATAAGCGCCACATCGGCTTCATAGTATTCTTTTACTACCTGCGCCCCTCTTAAACCCACTTCCTCCTGCGTGGCAAAAACAAATATTACGTTATATGGGAGTGTAACGTCTTTAAGAGTTTCCATAAGATATAGTAGGGTAGCACATCCTGCTCTATCATCGAACCCTTTTCCCAGTATTTTCCTGTGAATTATTCTCGCCGGATAATGTATAACTGCTGGCGTCCCCTGCTTAATACCCATACTAAGAACTTCGCTTTTTGAGTTTGCACCGATGTCAACCCATAAATTCTTTAACTTTAAAGGTTTTTGCCTTTCTTCCGGGGTCAGAACATGAGGGGGTAGAGTGGAAACCACACCCTGTACAAATTTATCTCCTGACTTGAAAGTGACTATGTGTCCGGGCAATATTCTATCATCGTAACCCCCTATGGGCACCAGTTTTATGAATCCTCGTTCGGATATGTATTTCACCATGAAGCCAACCTCATCCATATGTGCATCAAGCAGAACGGTATATTCGCCTTTTCCCTCTTTGAAAGATACAAGACTCCCACGCCTATCTTTTTTATATGTATAGCCAAGGTCTTTTATTCTATCCTCAATATATGACCTTACATCGTCTTCAAACCCTGAAGGTCCAAATAGGTCTGAAAGTTCCATAAGTACCTTTACATAAGATTCAAGTTCCATGTCGTCCTCCTTGGTATTCGATAAAATTATAAAACAAAAGATTGGAAAATCGAATGAAAGCAGGCATTTCCACACAAATACTCGTATAATTAAAAACATGCAAAGGCTAAAGAAAATACTTTCCAGAATTGATGGAAGAGGGTACAAGGAGTATAAAACCCTAAAGGGAGAATATAATTTCGAAACCTTTATACTTATTATTGATTATGTTCAGGGAGACCCATTCGCAGCACCGTCCAGAGTTAGAGTCAAAATACCATTTGACAGAACAGGCTATCCAGAAGAATTGTTCAGTGGTAGGGTGCGAAGAATAGCAGCCTGTGATTTTATATTGAGGAAGGTTTACAGATACTTTTCAAATGTTTCAGAAAAGGAGGGGAGTGGAAAAAGTGGCAGTTTAAGTATATTAAAGCCTTCTCACCTTGTGCTCGATCAGAGCGCTGTAGTGCTTGACGGAAAGTATATAGAAGTCAGGTTTTTCGTGGGCTTACCTGCATATGGAAGGAGGATTAATGCAAAAGGCGCATTAAAGATTTTCTTTGATAAAATCCCGGGGATGGTTAAGACTGCATTAATTTTCAAGCCTGAAGATTATGGGACACTTAGAAAACACGTTTTTTTGAAGGAGGATCAGGTTTTTCTTAGAAATAAACTTGAGGAAATGGGGCTTGTTGCATTCATTGCAAATGGCTCTATCTTACCGAGGGAAAGTGGAGTTAGTGAGAAACCACTCAAAAATGCTATTCCATTCAATTCTCCAGAGGAGCTTGAAGTTACACTTGTTCTGCCCCATGCAGGCACAATTAAAGGAATGGGAATAAAAAGAGGAATAACCCTTATCACTGGAGGAGGGTATCACGGCAAATCCACACTTCTTACATCCATTATGGAAGGTATTTATGACCATGTCATGGGAGATGGAAGAGAATATGTTATTTCTGTAA
>JALVYB010000100.1 GCA_027038175.1 Caldifarciminota bacterium
AAGATAAAGATAAAGGTAGACGGGCCAGACGAAGAAGAGGCACTTCGTGCCCTTGTAAAACTGGTAGAGGACGGCTTTGGAGAAGAGTAAAGAAATTCTTCTAAAAGGACTCCCGATCGCTCCCGGTCTTGTAATCGGGAAGGCTCTTGTATGGAAACACAAAAGAATAAAGCCCAGCAGGAAAGTACTACCTGAAAAAGAAAGACCTATAGAACTCGAAAATTTCCGTAAAACTCGTGATATAATGCTTCAGGACCTTGAAAAACTCAAAAAGAATCTTCCACCCAGGATAACAAGGTTTGTGGACTTCCAGATAGCAGTTTTGAAAGATGGGGAGTTTTTGAAAGATGTTGAATATCTCATAAAAGAAAAGGGCAGGACTGCTGAATATGCTGTGTACGAAGCAATAGAAGACAGAATGAATGAACTTCTAAAGAGCGGTATTGAGTATTACAGGGACAGAGCCAAGGAGCTTGAGACGCTTTACTTTGATTTTGTCAGTTATCTCCGCAATGAGGAAAAAAGAGAGGTAATAGGGAGCGATGTGGTTATCTTCGCAGACGATATAACCATTGAAGAGAGCATAAGGATAGTGAATTCTGACGTAAAAGCAGTTGTATTACAGGAAGGTGGTAAGACCTCGCATGCTGCCATTATACTGAGGGATTACAGAATTCCAGCGGTTTTTGGAGTTGGGGATTTTTCAGATAAGGTGGATGATGGTAACGAGGTAATTATTAATGGATGGAAAGGAGAGGTTATCATCAATCCATCAGAGCCCACCCTTGAGAGATTCAGGGAACTCGTAGAGAAGTATAAGGAAGAGGCGAAGGGACTTATAGAAATAAAAGACCTTCCCACAATCACAACTGATGGAAGGGGTATAACCCTCATGGCCAATATTGACCTGCCTGAGGAAATCTCGCTTGTTCTTGAGGAAGGGGCACACGGCATTGGACTTTTCAGAACAGAACTTCTCTTTTATGAGTATGGGGACGATGAGAAGGAACAGGAAGGAATTTACAGGGATATATGTGAGCAGATTTATCCTTTTTCCTGTATTATAAGGGCTTTTGACCTTGGTGGCGACAAGGTAATAAAAGGGTACAGAGAGAAGAATCCATTTTTAGGGCTTCGTGGTATAAGGCTTCTCCTTGAAGAAGAAGAGCGATTCAGGAAACAAATAAGAGCAGTGCTTAGAGCCAATGTAAAGGGTAATGTGAAGTTTATGATTCCCATGGTAACAACGCTATGGGAGGTAAAACGTTCGCGTGCTATTTTCCTTGAAGAGGCAAGGAAGTTAAGTGAAAAAGAAGAAATAAAGTTGCCTGATTTTGGTATTATGGTAGAGGTACCCTCTGCTGCGCTCACTATAAACAGCATGGCAGATTATATTGATTTTGTTAGCATAGGCACAAACGACCTCACCCAGTACACCCTTGCTGTGGATAGAAGGAATACAAGGGTTTCGTATCTCTTTCATCACACGCATCCTGCGGTTCTGAGACTTATAAAAATGGTGGTTGATGCGGGAAGAGAACATAGTTTCAGGGTTGGTGTATGTGGAGAAATCTCTTCAGATCCCGTTGGTATAATTCTCCTTCTGGGTCTTGGCATCACAGAACTTTCACTTACCCCATCACTTGTTTTGCAGACCAAAAAACTCATACGTCGTATATCCATTGAAGAAGTTGAAAAACTTGCAGAAGGGGCACTTAGCCTTGCTGATGGGGACGAGGTGACAAGGGTGGTTTTAGACTATATCAAGGACAGGGCACCGGATATAGTGGAAAAGTATGGTCATTTTTGATGTAGAGACATCTACTCCGGAAGAAACGCGGGAGATTGCAAAGAGTTTTGCAGAGAAGGTTCAAAAAGGTGATATTGTTTATATTGAAGGGGAACTTGGCGTTGGTAAAACAGAATTTGTAAGAGGCTTTGTGCTTTATCATGGTGTAAAACTCATAAGGAGCCCATCCTTTACAGTGGTTTTTGAGCACAGATCAAAGTTTGGTTTTCCCATATATCATATTGACCTGTACAGGTTTACAGGGGATTTTATAGAACTTTTAGAGAGGGGAATTATAGACATCTTTGAAAAGAAAAATGGAATTGTACTTGTTGAATGGGCAGACAGAATAGAAGAGTTTTACTCCCCTCACTACAGGGTGAGCATACAAAGACCTAAAGATGCAAAGAGGCGCATAAAAATAGAGGCACTTTAATTTGTTTACACCTCTATTTCCATCATAATAGGCGCATGGTCAGACCCCATTACGTCCTTCAAAATGATGCTCTTTTTCACATGCTCTTTTAATTCAATAGAGACAACAAAGTAGTCAATACGCCACCCGATATTCCGTTCCCTTGCATGGAACCTGTACGACCACCAGGTATAATGCCCGCCTTCCTTTGTAAACATCCTGAAGGTATCAACGTATCCTCTTTCCAGTAGAGTATCAAACCATTCTCTCTCTTCTTTTGTAAACCCAGGATTAAAGATGTTACTTTTCGGGTTTTTAAGGTCTATTTCTTTATGCGCAACGTTAAAATCTCCTGTTATAATAATGGGCTTCTTTTTTCGCAGATTTTCTGCAAATTCCAGTAATTTTGCATTAAAGGCGAGTTTAAAATCAAGACGTGGAAGTCCATGCTGGGCATTGGGGAAATAAACATTCAAAAGAAAAAACTCGTTAAATTCAAAGGTCTGAACCCTTCCTTCGGAATCGTATTCTTCAACTCCAATTCCCTCTTGATAATTTAATACAAGACCCTCTTTTACATACGCTGCAACCCCGGAATATCCCTTTTTTGTGGCAGGATGAAGATAAAACTCATAATCATCAATATTGAGGAGTTCTTTGGGATAGGTTTTTCTATTAGATTTAACTTCCTGAATAAAAAGGCCATGAGGGTTAAAACTAAAAATCCCCTTAAAACCTTTTTTAGCACAAGCCCTTATTCCATTAACATTCCATGAAATGAACCTATAAAGCATTTTTATCTATTCAGGAACTTTTCAAGTTCTTTCACGTTTTCCTTGCTACCAATGAAAAGCGGAGTTCTTTCGTGAATTTCAGATGGAATTTTATCGAGGATGGGTGTTTTACCGTCAGAAGCATAACCACCTGCCTGTTCTACAATATAAGCAAGGGGCTGGGCTTCGTAGAGAAGACGTAGTTTACCACTGGGATTTTTCTTATCAGCAGGGTAGAGGAATATGCCACCATAAAGAAGGTTTCTGTGAAAGTCTGCCACGAGTGACCCGATGTATCTCAGTGAATAAGGCCTCTTTGTTTCCTTATCCTCCTCTGTAATATAGTCGATGTAGTCCTGAAGGTTTTTATCCCATTTCTTGTAATTACCCATGTTTATAGAGAAGATTTTGCCCTTTTCGGGGATTCTTATATTTTTATGAGAGAGGATAAACTCTCCGACAGATGGGTCAAGGGTAAAGCCATGAACCCCTGTGCCTGTGGAGTACACAAACATGGTGCTTGAACCGTAAATTATATAGCCTGCTGCAACGAGTTCACGCCCAGGTCTTCTAAACTGTTTTTTATCAACAAAATCGTCCATTTTATTATAAATCCCGAAAATGGTTCCGATACTCACGTTAACGTCAATATTGGATGAACCATCAAGAGGGTCAAATACCACAAGATATTTCCCACTCTCACACTGAACCACATCTTCCTCCTCCTCAGATGCAAGGCCTATTGCATTGCCACCCCTGCAGAGAATGTGTTTAAGTGTATTGTTGGCAAAGATATCAAGTTTTTTAACCTCATCACCTGTTACATTTTTAGAGCCTGTGTAACCAAGAATATCCACAAGACCTGCTTTGTTAACCTCTCTTGAAATAATCTTGGCAGCCAGCGCTATTTCTGAGAAGAGTTCTGTAAAAATACCGCTTGCAGAAGGGTACTTTCTCTGCTCTTCAATGAGGAACCGTGTCAGGTTCATGGTTTGCTTTTCCAAGATTTCCTCCTTTTTTGATAAATTTTACATAAATAACTATGCACGGTCAATGATTAGGCGCATCTTTTAAAAGAAAGAGTTTGATTTGAGAGCGGTTCACAAAGACCTTTTTAATTGAAGGCGGCAGGCTTTGCATAATGTAGAGAATATTATTGCGAGCAAGAGTGTGATATTTTTCATCCTTGGTAAGCCTGTAAAGTTCCATAAGTATCTGGGTGGAGTATATTCCCTCATTACTGTTTTCAAGGAGTTTCCTGTAAATCTCAACAGCCTTTTCATGTTCTCCCTTCATAATACTGATGAGGGCTTTGTCTCTTTTAAGTAACCATAGAAACTTGTCTGTTTGCCCCTCAACTTTTATAGATTCCTCATGGAGTCTTTCTGCGACCTCAACATCGCCCCGTAAAAGCCACAGGATAATGAGGGCATGATAAACTCTACCTTTAAAATCTCCACGTGTTTCATTAAGCAGAGAAAGGGCAAACAGAATAGTCTCCTCAATGGAAAGTTGCAGGAGCCCTTCTCGAAGGAGGGTTATTTTAGAGTGTAAAAGAACGGACTCAAGAAGTGGCGAGGGCATATCCATAGCGAACTTTTTAATCTTATTAAATGACAGAAGCGCGTTGTTTCTAAGTCCAAGGAAAGTATAAACAGGAATCAAGGTTTCAAAAAATAGAGAGGCAACAAGAGGGTCCTCTTCTTGCTCAAGTAAAGAAGCAGATTCTTCGAGCTGGCAGAGCATATTGCCAACCTGATTGGTATGAAAGATCCCCTCAATAAAAGGTTCTGTCATAGTAAATATATAAAACCATTCTCTGGATTGTTCAATAGGTGAAGAGGTAGGGTGTGGGGTGTCACGGAATCGTAAAATATATTCAAATGTGGGTTATTTTGGTGCTTTTATAATGCCTCTTGCTCGTCACAAACCTGACAGATATAAAGAACCGGAGACCTGTCACAGGATGGAAGGGGTGGGCAGGTTTTTACTTGATATTCCACATTTTGGGGGTTAAAATTCTGAACGTAGCATTTATCAGGACCTTCTGTCAAAGATATTGATTTAAAAGAATATAAAAAGATTGCAGCCCTACTATTTAGGATTATTTTTATTAAAAGGAGGCGAATATGTTGTTGAGGATTTTGAACCCGGTGATTTTTATTCTATTCAGCGTGCAGATTCTAACAGGTTTGTTTCATGAGAGTATACCGGAAGACCTTTTTGAAGTCTTCCACGAGGCAAATGGAATACTCATAGGGATTCTCGTGCTTTTTCACCTCTTCCTTAATCGTAAGTGGATTGCGAACACATACTTTAAGAAAAGGGGTAAATAACCCGCCATTTTTGAGATTTTTATGCCGCTTTTTGTGTGTTAAATGGAAGTAGAGGAGAGGCATGTATCTTCTGATATTTATTGTGGTCTCATGGACTCTTGCACACGTTTACCTTTATTCTAAGTTTATTAGACTCTTTCCCTTTTTCAGAGCCCATCCCTATATCCTTGCACTGGTTCTTCTGTTCCTTTATCTTGCTATAGTCCTTGGGCGTGTTCTTGAAGTTTTTGTGGGATATGCGCTCGCCTTTCCCCTGACCTTTATCGGCGTATTGTGGCTTGGAATTGGGTTTTATGTCATATTCTTCCTGTTGCTGTCTGATATAATCGGGATTTTACCATGGTTAGGCAAATTTACAATAGAAACTGGATATAGTGCGCTGATTTTCGCTGTTTTTACTTCACTCTTTGCTGTTTTTCAGGCAACAAGAACACCGGTTATAAAGGATTATATCATCTCTATAAAAAACCTGCCAGATGAGTGGGATGGTAAAAGAATTGTCCAGCTTTCAGACCTGCACATAGGGATGGTTATGGGGGCAGGATGGTTTAAAAGGGTTTTGAAGAAGGTAGGGGAGCTCAATCCTGATATTATTTTTATAACCGGGGATGTGTACGATGGAGGAGACAATTTGAGAGAGAAGATTCTACCTCTTTTGAAAGAGATTAAGGCAAAAGATGGTGTTTTTGTGGTTCTGGGTAATCATGAGCATTATAACGGTAAGAAGGAGAGCATTGCGCTTTTTAAAAGGGCTGGATGGAGGGTTCTTTTGAATGCCTGTGAAAAGGTGAATGGAGTGTTTATTTGCGGCGTTGATGACCTCACAATCAGGGAAAGAAAAAGGATAAAAGAGGACTATATTAAAGAAACCCTACCTGAGTCAGAGGATGCTCCCGTTATACTTTTAAGCCACTCCCCGCTTGAAATAGAGCGTATGAAAGAACACGGCATTCCTCTTGTCCTCTCGGGTCATACGCACGATGGACAGATATGGCCCTTTGGATATCTTGTGAGGCTGGAGTATCCGTATATGGGAGGTCTGTATAGAATAGGTGAAATGGTTCTTGTGGTTTCAAGTGGGACAGGTACATGGGGACCTCCGATGAGATTGTTCAAACCGGGGGAAATAGTAAAAATAACCCTGAAAAAATCAGGGTAATTCTTATCTCTGTTAAATGGTTTTCTTTATAACCCCTCTCTTTGCGAGGCTTTCAAAACTGCCCTTTCCTATAATGATATGGTCAAGCAGTTTTATGTCCATTATGCGAGATGCCTCCTGAATTTTCTCCGTAAATTCAATGTCTGCAGCGCTTGGCTGTGGGTCTCCAGAGGGGTGGTTATGAACGAGTATGAAGGAATATGCAGAGTGTATAATGGCAGGCTTTAATACCTCTCTTGGGTGAATGGTGGTCTCTGTGAGAGAACCCATGGAGATTACCTCATCGTGAATGAGTTTTCCCCGTGTGTCGAGATAAAGCCCCCGAACGATTTCCTTTTTGAGATAAGCCATATCCTGTGCGTATTCAAACACACTTTCAGGAGAGTTCAGAATTACGTCCTTAAAATGTCCGAAAATCCTTTTTCCGAGTTCCATGACCGCAACAACCTGCATGGCATGAATTTTAGGTATTGAGAATGCTTCCATAACCTCTTTAACACTCATGGTTGAATACTGGGAGATATTGCCGTACTGTGAGATAAGACGTCTTGAGATGCTCATAACATCTTCCTTCCGCGTACCCCTCCCCAGTATAACAGCGAGAAGTTCCTCATTTGAGAGGTTTTTTGCCCCCTCTTTAAAGAGTTTTTCCCTTGGTCTTTTCTCAAGAGGCATGTCCTGTATCTTCACAGTACATCCTCCACTATTTTCTTGATTCTAATAGAGGCTTTACCATCCCATAACGGAGGGATTTTACCTTCCTTACCCTCGTTTAACATCTTTAAAATCGCTTTTCTTATTCCATCGTAATCTGTGCCAGCAAGGACGTTTGTTCCCATTTCTATTGTAATGGGGCGCTCTGTATTCTCTCTCACCGTGACACAGGGTACTTTTAAAAATGTTGTCTCTTCCTGCGCTCCTCCGGAGTCTGTAATAACAAGTCTTGCGTATCGCATAAGTGAAATAAATTTACTGTAAGTTAAGGGTTCTGTGACTGAAAAACTCTCAAGCAGGTCTAAAAGTCCAAAAGATTTTATATTATTCAGGGTTCTTGGATGCACGGGAAAGATGACCTTAAAGCCTTCTGTTGCATCCCTTATGGCTTTCAGTATTTCTTCTAATTTCTCTTTATTGTCAACGTTTTGAGGTCTGTGAAGGGTAAGGATTATGTAAGGTTCTTTGTATTCTGGTTTTTCTGTGTGGGGCAGTATTCTTACAAGGGAATCAATCATTGTGTTTCCCACAAAATACAGAGATTTTTCAGAATACCCTTCCTTTACAAGATTTTCCAATCCGCTTTTTTCTGTGATAAAGTGCATATCTGATAGGGCATCCACCACTATTCTGTTATTTTCCTCTGGCATTTTTCTATCAAAACTTCTGAGTCCTGCTTCAACGTGGGCGATTTTCAGCTTTAATTTGCTTGCTGCAAGGGCTATTGCAAGGGTGGAGTTTACATCGCCGAAGACAAATACCAGGTCAGGCTGTTCTTTTTCCAGTATTTTTTCTGTGCCTTTCATGATTTCTGCCACCTGTCTCACAGGGCTCTTTTCCTTGACTCCAAGGTAAAAATCCGGTTCAGGGAGGTTCAGGTCACGGAAAAATGACTCAGACATCTCAAAGTCATAGTGCTGGCCCGTGTGTAAAACGCGGAGAGAAAAACGATTATCATCGGAAAAAGCCCTGTATAAAGGAGCCATCTTTATAAAATTAGGTCTTGTGCCAACACCTAAGAGGAGTTTTCTCTTAGTTTTCATAAAATACCATGCCTTCGTAAGGGTAAATGATGTTTTTGTTATCTTTTTGTCGGGTTCTGAAGATAATCTTCCCGTATCTTTCTATGTGATATTTACGATTGTCCCTGTTCATACAGATAACGTAAGTCCCCTTTTTTGTTTTTCTTTCCAAACACGCAGGAGAAACCGTCTTCAGTCTAACTGTTCCGTTTGCAAGCTCAGGATGGGATTTACGAAAAACAATGAGCCTTTTAAAGAAATTTAGCAGATTTTCATGGGTTTTAATTGAATCCCATGGAAAAACCCTCCTTGAATCCGGGTCTTTTTCTCCCTCCACTCCAATCTCATCTCCATAATAAATACACGGAACACCGGGCATGGTAAAGGTGAGAAGATATGCGAGTTTAACCTTTTCCTCATTGCCATTCAGCACGGTTTTTATTCTTCTTGTGTCGTGGGTGGAGAGTATGTTGAGCATTGAACGTCTTGCCTCGTAGGGTATGTTTTCGTAAAGATTTTTTACCTGTTTCACAAATTCTTCAGCATCTATTTGGTTGTTTAGATAGGAAATAATGCTGCCCCTTAAGGGATAATTCATTGTGCCATCAAATTCATTTCCAGAAAGCCAGCTGTGGGGATTACCCCATATCTCCCCAACAATGTAGAAGTCGGGGTTATAGAACCTCACTGTATCACGAAATATTTTCCAGAAAAAGTGTGGTACTTCATTTGGAACATCAAGTCTGAACCCATCTATCCCTTTTTTCTCCCAGTATTTAGCAATATCTAATACGTATGAAACCACTTCTGGGTTTTTGTAGTTCAGTTTGGGCAGAGAACCAAATCCCCACCAGCATTCGTAGTAATCAGATGGTTTGTTGCTGGAATCAAATCTGGGTGGGAAGGGCCATTTTTTTACGATGTAATAGGAGTAATATGGAGATTCAGGTCCCTTTTCCTGCACATCTTTAAAGAATGGATGCTCATCTGAGGTGTGATTGAAAACACCATCAAGCACTATTTTTATACCGTTTGAGTGTGCGACGTTTAAAAGTGTATAAAAAACAGAGTCTCCTCCAAAGTGAGGGTCAACGTGGAAGTAGTCCACTGTATTGTATTTGTGGTTTGATGGGGATGTGAAAATCGGGTTAAAGTATATTGCATTGATTCCGAGTTCTTTAAGATAGGGAAGTTTTTTCAATACCCCCTCAAGGTCTCCGCCGTAAAATACGCTCCATCCCCATGGGGGAAAAATCCGCCCGTATTTCCAGGGCTTTGCCCCTTCCGGGTCGTTGCTCTTTTCACCGTTGTAAAACCGCTCAGGAAAAATCTGGTAAAAAATTGTGGTGTCAAGATAAGACGGGGTCTCAAAGCGGGGTATAGAGGTTGTGCTGAATGAAGAATCAAAATATATCACCTTTTCCCCAAGGTCATAAAGGATGATTTTAAGGTGAATAGTGGTATCCCTCGCAGGTATGGATACATGTGGTATGTGTCCTGAGGGAAAAACAAATCGAGTGGTGTTTACATGGATGACAGCAGAATCAATATCCCCCGGGTTTATGCCCGGTGATATATACAGTGTATCGTGTGCTATGTTTATAAAACGAGCATCCTGCGTGTTAAATTCCTTTAGCAGATTTAAGTTTATCACACCGTCGCCGGGCTTTACTACAAGTTCCTTTGTCCTGCTGCACGGAACCCTGATAACAGAATTTCTCCCACCAAATCCATCGGGTGCGTATTCGTTTGAGGTGGGGTCTTCCACCCATCTTGTACCATTTACCACGAACTTATACTGATATATCCCTTCATCCAGTGGTATGTCAATGTAAAAGAGCCCGCCCGTGTCTTTTTTCATCCGGAGGGCATGGCTGTTCCAGTTGTTAAATGAACCTGCAAGGAAAACAGAGTCAGCCTGAGGGTCTCTGTACTCAAAGTGTACAATATAGGTTTTAAGGAACAAAAGAGCAACCAGTAAAAAATGCATTAAATCAGGATTCTTTGATTATCTTGGCAAAAAGCTTTCTGTGTCTTGGACCATCAAATTCGCAGAAAAATATACCCTGCCACGTTCCAAGCACAATGTCACCGTTTTCAATGATAAGGCTTATTGAGGGTGAAACAATGGTGGATTTTATGTGCGCATCGCTGTTGCCCTCAAGATGTTTGAATTCAGGACTTTTAGGAATGAGTTTTGAGAGGTACTCTGTAATGTCCGCCCGGACGCTTGGGTCTGCGTGTTCATTAATTGTAATAGCAGCAGTTGTGTGGGGGACATAGAGTACAAGTATTCCTGATTTTACATTCTGCTTTCTAACGTATTCTCTTATTCCATGGGTAATATCTATCATCTCATTGCGTCTGTGAGTGCGGATTTCAAAGACCTCCATGTTTTTTAATCCTCCTCCTTTTCGCACATAAGGACCTCGGTTTTGCCATCAGTTTCGTTAAATTTAACCTTTATAACCTCATTTTTGGTGGTTGTGACGCTCTTACCAACAAAGTCTGCACATATAGGAAGTTCTCTGTGTCCTCTGTCAACTAAAACAAGGAGTTTAACCATGCGTGGTCTTCCAAAGTCTATAAGTTCATCAAGAGCGGCTCTTACTGTTCTTCCTGTATAAAGCACATCATCGCAGAGTACGATGATTTTATCGTTTATGTCAAAGTCAAGTTCAGTCTGTTTGACAACAGGACTTTCGTTCACAAGGGAGAGGTCATCCCTGTAAAAGGTTATATCGATTTTTCCGGTCTTTATTTCTATATTGTGGTCTTTTTTCATGTAGTCCCTTATCCTCTCTGCGATGGGGACACCCCTTGTTTTAATGCCCACTATTACTGTATTCTCAAGGTCGTCTATTTTCTCTGCAACCTCTGCTGCAAGTCTTCTCAAAGTCCTTGTGATTTCTTCCTCTGTCATAAGGACGTATTTCTCCTTCAGCATAATCCCTCCTTGATTTGGTAAATTATAAAAAACCTCTGGCGTTCAATCAATTGCAGTGGATTATACAGCAAACTCTGTTTTTTAGTTGTTTCTTTAATGTTCTACTTTTTCAGGTAGTATTATTTTTGGATTTTCCTGAAAAATCAGAAGCCTGCATGGCATCGTCTTTTTTGAGCGGTATCTTATAGTATAATACAGCCTTTCAGAGAGGGATGTAAAACCTGCTATATCCGCAAACATCATGGTTCCTTTTAATACTTCCAGGTTATTTTCCTGGAAGTTTATTTTTTTATCAACGAGGTTGGAGGGAAGGAGGCTTCTGAGTGAGGTAAAGACTCTGTTTAAATGCCTTGTAAGCTCCTCCTCCATTAGTTTATCATCTTTTATAAACCGTTTTAAAACCTTTTCCGTTAATATTTCTCTGCATTTTTCTTTGATTTCTTCCATTATTATCCTCCGCTGTCTTTGTGTATCATTTTACCATATTTTATGACTATACGCAAATTATGTCCAGAATCGTCCAGAGATATATGAAAAAGAGCCCACCTTTTTAAGAGGTGGGCTCCTATAGGTTATTGCAAATCTTTAGACTACTTCCCTATAATAATCTTCTTTGCCACCACATTCTTGTTCTGTGTGAGCCTCAAAAAGTATATTCCGCCTCTTATGCCCGTAATTACCTTGTAATAAAGTCCTTTTTGGTTACCTTTTATTTCTTTTATCATTCTGCCGTCTGCGGTATAGAGGCCTAATGTATAATCTGCATTCTCGGGTATGGAGTAGGTAAATACCATCTGCCCCTTATTTATAGTAAAGGTGTTTAAAGACAGGGTATTTGCCTCTCTTGTGTCATTTATGCCTGATAGGTTTTCCACATATATAGCCTTTGATATTGTATCATTGTCTGTATCCATATCGGAAGTAATGATGGAGAAACTCAAATTCAAACTCATAGGAATGGAGGGGGTAGTCCAGGGAGAAAAACTCACAAGGACGCTGTCGCCCACAGCAAGGTTGGAAACAAACTGTGTATCTGCATACACATTTCCGCCGATTGAGTCTATGTGTCCTGCGATATCAAAGCTTAATATATCCTCATAGGAGTTGTTTATAACCCATACCTCAGGTATATAAATGCTGTCTGTACCTACTGTATCAGGTGAGGTGATGGATAGTATACCGACATCCACAAAGTAACCGAAGCTGCCGCCAAGTATAACGGGAGAGGAACAGGGATTATTATTTAAATCCGTGATGGTTGCCCCATCGGGTGTTATTGTGTCTCCTATTACAATTGTGGGGAGTGATGTATTCGTTGTAAAGTTTATCTGTAGCTGGTCTCCATCTGTGTTCCAGACACAGGTTCCTGTATTCCCGGCACCATCAAGCCACGTATGCCCACCTGAGAGTGATAATACACTGTTGATATTTGAATTATCTACATTGGGTTTATTTGTTGGCTCTGAAAAGTACAGAATTACATAATCGTCATTGTCTATACCCAGCTGATGGTTTGTGCCGTCGAAGGCAACTGCTGAGTCAATGACCGGTGGTGTCAGATCCTTTATGTATAGAGTTTTTGATATTGTATCGTTGTCTGTATTCATATCAGAGGTAATTATGGAAAAACTCAAATTCAAATTCATGGGAATGGAAGGTGCAGTCCAGGGAGAAAAACTCACAAGGACGCTGTCCCCGGCAGCAAGGCTGGAAACAAACTGTGTATCTGCATACATATTGGTTCCTGACGAATCTATATATACACTAATGTCAAAGTTAAATGCGTCTTCATAAGAATTATTCTTTACCCAGATTTCCGGTGTATAAATGCCGTCTGTACCCACTGTGTCAGGTGAGGTGATGGATAGTATACCGGCATCCTTATATTTTACATACTTTATAGTTAGACAATTCCAGTCTGAACCAGTGAAGTAACTCCCGGTAACATAAACGTTACCGCTTCCGTCAACAGCCATTCCATAGGCTCTATCATCTCTCCCGTTATTAAGTGTATCTGCCCAGATGATATTACCCATAGAATCATATTTCACAGTGAGATAATCATCGTTTGAACCGTTGTCGAAATATCCTGTGACATAAACGTTACCGCTTCCATCAACGGCTATTCCATAGGCTTTATCATCACCGCCGTTGTCCAGTGTATCTATCCAGATGATATTACCCATAGGATCATATTTAATCGTGAGATAATCATCGTTTGAACCGTTATCGAAATATCCTGTAACATAAACGTTACCGCTTCCATCAACAGCTATCCCATAGGCTTTATCGTCACCGCCATTATCCAGTGTATCTATCCAGATTATATTACCCATGGAATCGTATTTTACAGTGAGATAATCATAGTTTGAACCGTTGTTGGAATATCCCGTAACATAAACGTTACCGCTTCCATCAACGGCTACTCCTTTTCCATAGTCAGTATTACCGTTGTCCAGTGCGCGTTCCCAGATGATATTTCCAAGTGAATCATACTTTACCGTGAAATAATCATCGCCTGAAATAATGGGAGAGATTCCTGTGACGTAGACATTACCGCTTCCATCAACTGCTATTCCTTCTGCACGGTCATTGCCGTTATTCAGAGTATCTTCCCAGATGATATTACCGAAAGAATCGTACTTTATAGTTAGATAATCATAGTATGAACCATTTTTAGCCCATCCCGTGACGTAGACATTGTCGCTTTTGTCAACTGCTATGTCCCGGGCTTCGTCATAATCGCCATTATCCAGAGTATCTATCCAGGCTATATTACCGAGAGAATCATACTTTGCCGTGAGATAATCATAGCTTGAAGTGTTCCAGTTATAGAGAAATCCTGTGATATAGACATTGCCACTTCCATCAACCGCTACTCCAAATGCATAATCGCCACTCACGATATTCAGCGTATTCTGCCACTGAATCACATACTTCTGCTGTGCTTCCAGTGGAAATGCCAGGAATAGCACAAGCATAACTCCAACCACTGCGTTTTTCATCGCCCCCTCCTCTTATGTTATCTCCGTAGTATAGAGTCTTGTTCAAGAAAAAACAAGGTAAGGAAAAGTTCAATATGTAAATTTTAAAAAGAAATATTTATATCTGTGGATATTACCACCTGTATTTTTTGTTGATTGTGTAAAAAGCCGCTTCTTTCTTTAGGCGGGCTTCATGGGGTTGTTGTGATTTTTTGTTATTTTCCTACAACAACTTTCTTTGTTATTACATTTCCACTCTGTGTGAGCCATAATAAAGCATATTACGCTTTTTATACCCTTTATGGTCTTATGAGAGAATCCTTTTTTGTTACCTTTTATTTTCTCTATTACCCTGCTGGCAGTGTGGTGGTGTAAACTAAATCGTGTTAGAGTGATTTAATTAAGTCAAAAAGTGAGTATAAGTATACTCCTGTGCCTGATGTCAGGAGGGCAATTCGAGCCATACCTGTATTCTTTTCCGCTGCTTTAAGGAACAGATTCGTAAGGGCAAAGAAAAGCGTTCCCCTGTACTTTTCCCCGATAACAAAATGCCCACCACCCGGTGCAAGAATGCCCATAAGCACCGCGCTTTTTTTACAGCCAATCAATTTTTGGATGGGTTTAAGTGCGGTTACATCATCTGTAATGGTTAAAGACACCCTCCAGTTTTTATCCTGTGGGAAACTATAAATCGCACTGTCGTTTGCAAAATTGTACATTATATTACCCAGTCTAAATCCAAATCCATCAGTCTCTCCTGTTCTGCTGCCTGCTGAATCATTAAAATAACCTTTCCTTATAAAAAACGTGTTTAAAATATTTATTTCGTATCCACCCCCTTTCCATGTATCATGCTCTTGCCCCACCATGTCTCTCCAGATACCCCCGGAATACGTAAAACCAAGTATATAATTGAGTTTTGTTAGTTGATTTTTATGGGTTATTTTACTTATGAAGTTGACAAAATCATAAGTATTAAAGGATATTTCATGGCGCATAACAGTAGGCGATGGATCTCCAGTCTCTCCTTCATAGTATTTGATGGTACCTCCTATGTTAAGCAAACTCACTCCATAACGAAGTCCTATTGGTGTATTAACTATTCCACCTGCGTCGAATAAGAAACCTCTCGCTCGTCCTCCTTTCTTTCTCAACAACTTCTCTGCAATTTCTTCAGGCATGATGTATGAGTCAAAATATTTTATTTTAAACCCAAGAAGGAACATTGAGTCTATAGATGCGGCCGCACCAATAGCCTTAATCTCGTCATACGGTATCCATGGGCCCACGTATTCCCTATTTTGAGTTACGCCTTCAAACTTTCCATATACGCTCTTAAACCTGTAAAAAGATACAACAGGTGGAGAGAATCTCCACAGTTTTCTTGAAAATGGCCTCAACACGTATTCGTAATAATATACGCGCATGTCGTTTGCAAGGCTTGATAGCCAGTTGGGTTGCCTGGGTATGGGAGATATGAATGTATAGATGTAATCAAGAGGAATTTTACACTGTTCGTTTATGTACGTAATATATGTGCCTTTAAGAGCCGGAACAGCAGGATTACTGTAAGAAGATGTTACGCTTTCAAATGAAGTAAATCCTGTAAATCCCCTGGCGGTCAAAATAGGGTCTAATTCAATCAGTGCGCCAGGTAATCCTGCATCAAAAAATGATGCCTTGAGCAGTACAGGAAGCAGTAAGAAAAGTATAAATTTTCTCATAGTAAAATTATAATGCAGGTAAACAGTGTGGTCAATAAAAAAATGTATAAAAATGACTATATTGTAGTTGTCGGATTATCCTATGAATCTTAAAAATAAGATGCTATACCTTTAATCCTCTACTTCACTTAAAACCTATTCTTCTTTTGGGTTTCTGCTCTGCTTCTTCGTTTATACCCTGTATCATATCGCTTATTCTCTTTCCACCAAATCTCTTTTTAATTTCATCGTCAAGCCAGTCGGCATACATGGAGAACTGATATAAAACCGTTGCAAAGATATTAAAATCAAGGGTTTCAACAGGCAGGGAATAGCCTATGTAGACCTTGTTTTCATCAAAACGTACGTTGCCAAAAGGTTTTGCCCCGTCTGTAAGGAGAAATTTCAAAAGTTCCTGTGTACCCTCTACCCCTTCTATAACATCGGCAATGAATACAATATTATCCTCACCTGAGACGATATGAATCTGAGTGCTCTCATACAGAAGGACCACATGTCTTTCCATCTTCTCTCCGACGTCCTTGTAGGGAAGGTTCATCATATCGAGATAAAAATACACCCTATCCCATACTTTCTCATCAACTATGCTCATAAAAGCCTCCTTTGTTCTTCCTCAATTATACATATAACCATGTGGATTTCATTGTCTTTATCATTCAGCCTGCTTTATAATTTTAGAAATGAAGTCATCAATTTATTTTATAGATGACAGGTTTGTGGAAAAACCTCTTATCTCACTTGAGGATAGAGGATTTTTCTTTGCGGACAGTGTGTATGAGGTTATTAGAGCGAAATATACGCGTACTTATTTTCTGGATGAACACCTGAAAAGGCTGAGAAGGGGATTATCTGAACTCAAAATCAATTACGAGTTTTCTGACGAATGGATAAAAGGGATAATCCATGAGGCTCTATCAAAACTCAATCTCCCGGAGGTAACCATATACATCCAGGTAACACGGGGGAAAGAGGCAAGAAGTCACATGCCAAGACCAGATACAAAACCCACATTTGTGATGGTTGTCTCAGAATTTAAACCACTTTCGGATGAAATTTTACATAATGGCGTATCGCTTATTTTTTACGATGATATAAGATGGGGAAGATGTGATATAAAGACCACCATGCTCCTTCCAAATGTCCTTGCAAAAATGGAGGCGAAGGAGAAAGGATTTTTTGATGCTCTCTTTTTTAAAAACGGATTCATAACCGAAAGCACTTCTTCCTCGTTTTTTGCGGTAAAAGGCAATACTCTTATAACTCATCCTGAAGACACAAATATCTTACCATCTATTACGAGAGCGAAAGTAATAAAGGACATTGCGCCTCTTCTTGGAATAAAAGTTTATGAACGCCCTCTTCTCACACAGGAAATCAGGGAAATTGATGGAGCATTTCTGGCAGGTACTACTTATGATATACTGCCTGTGCGCAAAATTAATGATGTAGAGATTCCTAAAAGTGCTCTTGTTTATAAAATACAGGATGAATACTTCAGGCTAATTGAAGAAGCTACCTCAATATAAGTTCAGTGTTCGTAAATACCATATTTATAAAACACTTTGAATTTTCTTTCTCTTAGAACCCATCGTGCATGTCCAAGATCCAGCATATAAAGAAAAGCATTGAACAAGAAGCCTGTCATTATCATTCCCATATCTTTCATGATTTTATTTTTATATGTTGCAGGTGATTGTCTTAGGTCCGTTACGTCACCGTATAGCAAAACTCCGCCAGCTACTGAGAGTGCTGTACCTATACTCCTGAGCGTAAATATACCCAGAGCATTTTTCTTTTCTCCTATCATATAATGAAAGTAACCGGGGAAAAATACGCCGGTCATATAGTCCATTACATCAAAATCAAAAACCAATGTTCTATATTCCGAATAACTCATATTGTAAGGCATTATGGGCATGTTAAAATGGGGTGCATACAGGGTATCATTTCTTGAAAGGCTTATAAATGCAAAAATGAGGTAAACAAACATAAAAACCTCCTTTCTACAAAAGCTTTGAAATCATTGCTGCTATGTTCTCAAGGATATGTCTATCTTTCTCGGTAAACGCAGATTGGGTGTGGGAATCAATATCAAGCTCACCTTTTATTTCTCCATTTTTAAATATTGGTACCACAATCTCCGATTTAACATCAGGACTGCATGCCAGATAATTATCCTCTTTTGAAACATCATCCACAATGAAAACCTTCTTCGTCACAGCAGCCTGTCCACAAATACCCTCCCCGAATTTGATTCTGGTGTGTATAGTTGGGTCACCTGCGTAGGGACCTAAGACAAGTTCGTCTTTTTTATGCGGATCAACAAAGTAAAACCCTACCCAGTCATAATGTTCTACATTTTCTTTAAGATATCTGCACACCTTCTCAAGTTTGGTATCCAAATCACCCGGTTGTTCAAGTATATCCTGAACGTCATTTTCAATTCTTTTCCAGTCAATCATTTTTACCCTCCTTTTTTAAACACATCCCGGAAATTTATATTTATCTTAAGCATACGCGTCTCTTGTAAACACATTTAATTATTATCAGGTAGTTATTAGAAGAATTCAAGAAGATATCGTGAGGTTTAAAGTTATGTCGACAATTTTGTCGAATATATGCTCTTTATATCCTACAAAGTTGTCGATTTTCTCTGATGCAATCCAGAATTCCCTGTATTTACAGGCATTCTTATTTGTGGCATAAAAGTTGCAGTAATAGGGGTGGAAAATAAAAAAGGAGGCTTAAAATGGTGGCTAAAGCAAACCTCATAAAAAAAGTAGCGCTGCTGAGTATGGCAGCAATATTCGCAGGGGCTATTCCAGCCTTTGCACAGGTCTCACAGGAAGTGATAAATGACCCTGAAGTTCAGGTGGCAGACTCTACACAGAATCAGTATCGTCATCAGTATAAAAAATCCATCAGAGATTCCCTTATGAACCAGAATAGACATAACCATAGATATCATCATCAAGAACATATGGCGGATTCTTTAGGAGTCAGTAAGCAATACAGAAGAAGCAAAAATAATGGAATGCCTCAGGATAGTGCTGTTATGAAAAGAGAGAGAAAAAGGATTCGCGATGAGAATTGTGATGGAGTCCCCGATAGTGCGCAGGTAAGAACGAGAAAGAGAAGCCATATGGGAACAGCAGAAGGAAGAAATATGAGAAAGCGTATGGGGGGAGATCACCCCTCCGGTACTTCGACCACTGAAAGAGAAAGTGGCACAGGCTCCAAGAAGAGGCAGAGGAGTCACGGTGGTCACAATTGATTGGGCTTAGCCTTACCGGAGATGGCGGGGTTATATTGACCCCGCCTTATATAAAAAATAAAGCAACAGATAAAAAACAAGAAGATAAAAAATGGAAAACATAATCAAGAAAACAAGATATGTTGTTTCAGGAGCATTTCTACTGTCGCTTTCTTTTTCCATTGCCTATACACAGGGAATGAAAAGAGGCAGAGCAGGTGGACAGAGAGGGATGTATGGTGAAGCATATGTAAAGAGTCTTCCGAAAGAAACCCTTAGCAAAGATGAGGTCCGAAGCATTACACATATGAGAGAAGAGGAAAAACTTGCAAGAGATGTGTATAACAAACTGTATGAGTACTGGAAACTACCGATTTTTTCCAATATAGCAAAAAGCGAACAGAGACATATGGACATGGTGGGGCTTTTAATTGAAAAATATGAGTTAAATGACCCTGTTAAAGCTGACAGCCCCGGTAAATTTAATGACCCTGAAATGCAAAAGATCTATAATAAACTTATAGCAGAAGGCAAGAAATCTCTCAACGATGCGCTTAAAGTAGGCTGTCTGATTGAGGACCTTGATATATACGACCTTAATGCGGCTCTTACTAAAGTGGACAATCAGGACATAAAGTATGTGTACACAAACATAAGACGTGGTTCGTATAATCATCTCAATAGTTTTTATAATACGCTCAAAAGATGCGGTGGAACATATACTCCTCAGTATATTTCACAGGACGAATTTGACAGGATAATATATTCGAAAGCTACTGGCAGACCGGGCAGGAAGAGAGGTAGAGGGTTTACCAGATGAAAAAGGCTAAATTTCACGGGAGAAGTTTTGTTTCATACTTCTCCCTTTATAATTTTTCAAATGAAGGTGTGCAAGGAGCAGAGGATAAAGTGGGTATCACTCCGTTTGAACTTGTAGATACGGTAAAAAAGCAGATGGGAAGGTGAGAATATGAGTGGAATTTTTGCTATCCTGATACCGATTTATCTAAGCATCAGCGTGGAACAGTATTTTACGGATAACGCAACCTTGAGCAGTATACCATCAGAAGATTACATTACATACGTCAATCTTTCTTATGAAACAGGCGGGGATGTAAACCCAATAATGCTAACGCTGTTTTCGGATATAGCATTGTTTTATACACATGATTCTTTGACTAACTACACGCTGGGTGGTGCACTTACATATTTCAAAGATATACTATCGCCTGGAAGTTTCCTTCAAATGGATGTTGAGGGAGGGACTAATTTCGGTGGATATTCCACTTATTTCTATCTTCTTCCCTCCGTATCGTCTAAAATCTATGCGGGTAATGATATTCTGATAAAGCCCTATTACGGTGTTAAATTCCTGAATGCTGAAGACGTACTTTGGTATGAAGAGCACAAAATTTTTCTTTCTACCCTGTTTTTTCTTCCCACAGCGACTACATTGAAACTCTATAGTGCACTCAAAATAAGGCATGAGACACTTTACAGTACGTATTTTTCTTCATCCGGCAGGCGGGAGGGATATACTCTTGTGGAATCAGAGAATAAAACACTGTACAGGAGTGATTTTGCACTCAGGATTGCTCAAAACATAGTAAGACCCTTTGGAGTATTCGGAGAAGCAGGATATGCATACTCTCCGGAAAGCAATCGTATAAGCACAAGTAGTGATTTTCCTGTGGATGCCGGGCTTTTTGAGACAGAATATGCAGAATGTGGAATGTATGGTGCTCTGGGAGCCACATTTGTTCCGATAAAAGGTTTTACCGTGAAGGTGACATATAATCTTTTTGATAAAACTGTGAGATACACAGACACTATAGGTAACGTACTTTCCAGAGATGACATTTATACCGGGTTTTCGGTGAACTTACTTTATAATTTCGATTTAGGAAACGCTACATGGAACCTTGGAGCAAATTACATCTACAGGGAGAATAATTCGGACGTGTCGGATTATTCTTATAAGGAAAATGCCCTGTCTGTTTTTGTGGGCATGGGTTTTTAGGAGGTGATTGAGATGCTGTTTTTACTGCTTATGCTCGGGTTCGGCGGATATTTATACAATCCCGGAGATACCATTTCTGTAAGCGGACATGTTGATAGTGTGTATCTGATAAGAGGACAGCGTGGCAGTGCCAGAATCCTTGTGGTAAGTTTGCGTTCGGAGAAAGAAAAAGTAAGCAATGTTATTCTCGGTCCTTCCTGGTTTGTGGAATTTGTGCCAGCAGAAGAGGACTCTGTTTATGTAGTTGGAGCGAGATGTACCAATAGAAAGGATTTTATTGTGGCAAGGGAGATATACAATATATCCAGGAATAAGAGACTTGTTCTTAGAACAGAAAATGGCTTCCCATTGTGGCACAGAAACAGGGTGCGTAATTACGGATGGGAAGACGGAGGAGAAATGCACCACGGTGGTGAGAGTGGACCAATGGAAGGAACTTCGGAACAGG